>SLKB01000153.1 GCA_007134805.1 Paracoccaceae bacterium | reverse complement strand
CAGACCAATACGCTGGTCTATGGTCCGGGCGGATACAGCTTCACGGATTTTCTGCGCATGGGCATTCCGCTTAATCTGCTGATGGCGGTGGTGGCGGCGGTCTTCATCCCGATTTTCTGGCCGCTCTGAGCCGGCCCTGCCACCCCTGCGCCCTCGTGCGCGGGGGGGGGGGGCGTGTTCGCCACGCAACGTACGCTCCTGTGCCGAGATCTTTCAGGATTTCGGAGTAGCGTTTTTCCACGCCACGAAAGCGCCCCCCAGAGGAAAAAAGGGCGGCAATCAGGGCGCGGGTGCTGGGGGCATGGGGACAGGCAAAGATGAGCATACATACTCCGCCCGATATGGGGCTGACACCGGAAAACATGGTGTCCTACTCCGAGCAGTTGTTGAATATGAGCATCGCGCGTCTCACGCGGTTGCTTGAAACATATGATGGATCCACGCCGGCTGCGGCGAAGGATCTCGGGGAAGAATTTCGCAGCCTGCGCAAAGCATTGGAGATCGCCTATCATGAACGCACCAACCTCCAAAAGCTCAAGGGATTCGAACACGGCACCGGACAGGTGCTCGACCTCGACGCTGCCCGAACTGAGATCAGCGGCAGACTGGCTCGCCTGCGCGCCGCAGCCGACCGTGAAGGACTTTCTTGACGGGTTGAGCGAAGGCACGCTGGCCGCCCTGCCGTGGCTGTTCGAGTTCTGGGCCCAGCCGCATCAACTGCCGCCCGAGGGCAACTGGCGCACCTGGGTCTGTCTGGGCGGGCGCGGTGCGGGCAAGACCCGCGCGGGCGCGGAATGGGTGCGCGCGCAGGTCGAGGGGGCCAGGCCCCTCGATACCGGCAAGGCGCGCCGGGTGGCGCTGGTCGCCGAAACCTATGACCAGGCGCGCGATGTGATGATCTTCGGGGACAGTGGGATCATCGCCTGCTCGCCCCCTGACCGGATGCCGAACTGGGAAGCCACGCGGCGCCGGCTGGTCTGGCCCAACGGGGCGATTGCGCAATGCTTTTCGGCCTCGGACCCCGAGGCGCTGCGCGGGCCGCAATTCGATGCGGCCTGGTGCGACGAGCTGGCGAAATGGGACAAGGCCGACGACACATGGGACATGTTGCAATTCGCGCTGCGGCTGGGTGAGCAGCCGCGCCAGCTGGTGACGACAACCCCGCGCGGACAGGCTGCCCTCAAGGCCATCCTGCGCGCGCCTTCGACCGTGATGACCCATGCGCCGACCGAGGCCAACCGCGCCTGGCTCGCGCCCACCTTCCTCGAGGAGATCCGCGCGCGCTATGCCGGCTCGCATCTGGAGCGGCAGGAACTCGACGGGGTGCTGGTCGAGGATACCGAGGGCACGCTTTGGCCGATGGGGCTTCTGGAAGCCGCGCGCGCAAGCGAACTGCCGCAGATGTCGCGCGTCGTCGTGGCGGTCGATCCGGCCGTGAGCACGGGCGCGAAATCGGATCTGTGCGGGATTGTGGTGGTGGGGGCTGTGACCGAAGGCCCGCCTTCGGACTGGTGCGCCTATGTGCTGGAAGATGCGAGCCTGAAGGCCTCTTCGCCGACGGCCTGGGCGAAAGCCGCGCTTGATGCCGCCAAGCGCCACGGCGCCGACCGGATCGTGGCCGAGGTCAATCAGGGGGGCAATCTGGTCGCCGAAGTGTTGCGCCAGATCGACCCGATGGTGCCCTATCGCGGGCTGCATGCCACGCGCGGCAAGGCCGTGCGCGCCGAGCCCGTGGCCGCGCTCTATGAGCAGGGGCGCGTGAAACATGCCGCGCGGCTGGGGCCGCTGGAAGACCAGATGATGCAGATGACTGCGCAGGGCTATCGCGGCACTGGCAGCCCCGACCGGGTGGATGCGCTGGTCTGGGCAATGCAGGAGTTGATCCTCGGGCCGGCTGCGCGCTGGACGCGCCCGACGGTGCGTACGCTGTGATAAGTCGCGCCTCACCTTCATGCGGCAGGATTCATTTCAGGCGGATCGAGAGATCCCGGAGGCGGGTGCGGGCTGGCTGCCCCTGACACCGCACCTGACCAGATGCCCTGTGACAACAGGGACGGATCGATGGAGACACGCAACCATGTTTGATTTTCTTCGCAAATCCCCTGATGCACAGGCGGTAGCGGCGGCGGTACCCGAAGCCAAGGCTTCGGCCGTGGGCCCCTTGACGGCCGGGCGCATCGCCGGGGGCAGGATGACCATTACAGGTGTTGCGAGTTCAGGTGTTGCGGGCGCTGCCTGGACGGCGCGAGATGGTGTTTCGCAGGTGCGTGCGGGGTTTCTGGGCAATCCGATCGGGTTTCGTGCAGTGCGCCTGATTTCCGAGGCCGCCGCTGCGCTGCCGCTGATCGTGCAGGATTGCGAGCGCCGCTACGAGACGCATCCGCTGCTTGAGCTGATCACCCGGCCGAACCCGGCGCAGGGCAAGGCCGAGATGTTCGAGGCGCTTTATGTCCAGCTTCTGGTGGCGGGCAATGCCTATCTGGAAGCGGTCACCGATGACGCGGGCACTGTGCGCGAATTGCACGTTCTGCGGTCGGACCGGATGCGCGTGGTTCCGGGCGCGGATGGCTGGCCTGTGGCGTATGATTATACGGTCGGCAGCCGCAAGCATCGTTTCCATGTGCAGCAGGGCCTGACCCCGATCTGCCACATCCGCAGCTTCCATCCGCAGGACGACCATTACGGGCTTTCGCCGTTTGACGCGGCGCGGCGCGCGGTGGACGTGCATAACGCGGCCTCGAACTGGTCGAAGGCGCTTCTCGACAATGCCGCCCGGCCTTCGGGGGCGATTGTCTATCGTGGACCGGATGGGCAGGGCACGATGACGCATGAACAGTTCGAGCGCCTTCAGGCCGAGATGGAGGCGCATCATCAGGGTGCGCGCAATGCGGGCCGGCCGATGCTGCTGGAAGGCGGGCTCGACTGGAAACCGATGGGCTTTTCGCCCTCGGACATGGAGTTCCAGAAGACCAAGGAAGCCGCGGCGCGCGAGATCGCGATCGCCTTCGGCATCCCGCCCATGCTGCTGGGGATCCCGGGCGATGCGACCTATGCGAATTATCAGGAGGCCAATCGCGCCTTCTATCGCCTGACCGTGTTGCCGATGGCGTTGCGGGTCACGGCGTCGGTCGCACATTGGCTGTCGAGCTTCGTGCCCGGCGAGGTGCAGCTCAAGCCCGATCTCGATCAGGTGCCCGCGCTCGCCGTCGAGCGCGAACAGCAATGGCGCCGCGTGGGCGAGGCGAGTTTCCTCAGCGATGCGGAGAAACGCGCCCTTTTGGGCCTGCCGCCGCGGGTGGAAGGATCATGAGCGCGCGGCGGGCCGTCGGGGGGTCGCGTTACCTCTATGACAGTTTCGAGGCTGCGCAGGCGCGGATCGACATGCAGGAGCGCGTGTTCGAGGCCCGCAAAGAAGCGCTCGAGTTCCGTATCGTGCGGCTGGAAAGCGCGATCGAGCGGCTCGAGAAACGGCTCTGGCTGTCGGTCTACGCGGTTGCGGCCGGCGTGATCATGCACGGGGCGCTGGCCATGCTCAATCCCCTGCAGTGAAAGGCGCGGACATGGAATACAAGTTCACCCAGCCCGAAATCGGCCTTTCGCTGATCGAGGGGCACCGCATCGCGGGCTATGCCAGTGTCTTCGGGTTGCGCGACAAGGGCGGGGATACGGTGCTGCCTGGTGCCTATGGCGCATCGCTCAGGCGCATGCAGAGCCGCGGCGACAAGGTGCGGATGCTGTGGCAGCACGATCCGGCCCAGCCCATCGGGATTTGGGAGGAAGTGCGCGAGGATGCGCATGGGCTCTGGGTTGCGGGCTGTCTGCTGAGCGATGTCGCCCGCGCCCGCGAGGCGCAGGCGCTTCTTGTGGCGGGCGCGGTCGACGGTCTCTCGATCGGTTACCGGACGCTGCGCGCAGAGAAGGATCAGGTTGGTGGGCGCAAGCTGATCGAGCTTGACCTCTGGGAGGTCTCTCTGGTGACCTTTCCGATGCAAGCCGAGGCCCGCATCGCGCAGAAATCTGCAAGCCATGCGGCCGATCTGCGCGCCGTCACGGCCCGTTTGCGCGCTGCGCGCGAGGCTGTTGCGCGTATCTGAGTTCTGCGTGCGCTGCCTTCATCCGGTCTTGGGGCGGCGCTGTTAATCTTCTCTTTGAGCACATCAGATCTGCTTCAATCATCAGGAGAGTGCCATGACAGACCCTGTGCCCCAGGCACTGGGCCCGGCTGCGCCATGCGAGGCCGCGGACCACGAGGTGAAATCGGCCCTGACCGGCTTCGTGCAAGAGTTCGACGCCTTTCAGGCGGAAATCCTTTCCAAATTTCAGAAACAGGAAGAGCGACTGACCATGCTGGACCGCAAGAGTGCCTTTTCGCCGAACCGGCCCGTTCTCAGCCAGGCGGATGCCGGTGAGACCCTGCATCACAAGGCGTTCGACGCCTATCTGCGGTCGGGCGACGAATCGCGGATGCGCGGGCTCGAGATCGAGGCCAAGGGCCTGAACACGCAGGTCGCCGCCGAAGGGGGCTATCTGGTCGATCCCGAAACCGCGCAGGCGATCCGCAGCGTCCTGCATGCAACCGCCTCGATCCGCGCGATCGCCTCGGTTGTCACGGTCGAGTCGACGTCGTTCGACGTGCTGGTCGACCACAGTGATGTCAGCACAGGCTGGGCCACGGAAACCGCCACCATTGCGGAATCCGACAGCCCGCGCATCGACCGCATCCCGGTTCGGCTGCACGAGCTTTCGGCCATGCCCAAGGCCAGCCAGCGCCTGCTCGACGACAGTGCCTTCGACATCGAAGGCTGGCTTGCCGCGCGCATCGCTTCGAAATTCGCGCGCGCCGAGGCTGCGGCCTTCATCAATGGCGATGGCATCGACAAGCCGCGCGGGTTCCTCTCGCATGACAAGATCGAGGATTCGGAGTGGGAATGGGGGCGGTTGGGCTATATCGCCACTGGCGAGGACGGCGATTTCGCAACCAGCAACCCGGCCGATGCGGTCGTTGATCTGGTCTATGCGCTCTCGGCGACCTATCGCGCGAACGCGGTCTTCGTGATGAACTCGAAAACCGCCGGTGCCGTGCGCAAGATGAAGGACACCGATGGCCGCTTCCTGTGGTCGGACGGTCTGGCCTCGGGCGAGCCTGCACGGCTGATGGGCTATCCGGTGCTGGTCGCCGAGGACATGCCAGATATCGCGACTGACAGTTTCGCCGTTGCCTTCGGTGATTTCGCGGCCGGCTATACGATCGCCGAGCGCCCCGACATGCGCGTGCTGCGCGACCCGTTCAGCGCCAAGCCGCATGTGCTGTTCTATGCCACCAAACGCGTGGGTGGCGACGTGTCGGATTTCAAGGCGATCAAGCTTCTGAAATTCGGCACCGCGTGATCTGACGGGTTCCTGCCCTGCCGCGATCTGGCAGGGCAGGGCGGGTGTCTCGGGCGCTTTCTGCCGGCCTGGCCGGCTTCTCACCCAGTTGCCCCCGCACCCGGGCGGGTCGGCTGCTCGGGGCACCCACAATTACCATTTCGATCCCGGATTTGATGACTCCTGTGCGCGAGGCAAGTTCCATGCACCTCAAAGAGACCTCCTTCGTTCCGGCCTCGGCCCTGCCGCTCGGGCCCTTTCGCGAGCATCTGCGCCTCGCCTCGGGGTTTGCGGACACGGTGACCGAAGAGCCGCTGCTGGAGCAGTTTCTGCGCGCGGCCATCGCATCGGTTGAAGCGCGCACCGGGCGCGCGCTGTTTGCGCGGGGCTTCGAGCTGCGCGTCTCGGCCTGGCGGCGCGAGTTTGCCCAGCGTCTGCCTCTTGCGCCTGTGGTGGCGATCACGGCGGTGACCCTGGTCGATTGCGCGGGCGCGCCGCGCCTCGTCGCACCGGACCAATATTATCTTGATGACGACGCAATGCGCCCGCATTTGCGTGCACGCGGCGTGATCCTGCCAGGCATTCCCACTGGTGGGCGTGCCGAGGTCGCCTTTGAGGCAGGGTTCGGCCCAGTCTGGCCAGACATTCCTGCGGATCTGCGTCAGGCCGTGCTGCTGCTGGCGGCGCAGTATTACGAGCGGCGCGATGCGGGCGGTGACATGGACATGACCTTCGGCGTTCGGGCGCTGCTCGAGCGTTGGCGTGATGTGCGCATGGGGGTCGGGGGATGACCACGGCACCGCAGCTCACGCGCGCGCTGGTGCTTGAGACGCCCAAGGCTGTCTCGGATGGCGCAGGTGGCTTTGCAACAGTCTGGCAGGGCCTCGGCACACATTGGGCCGAGATCCGCGCCGGATCGGGGCGCGCGCGCTTCGCAGCCCTCGGGCCGATGGGCGAGGTGCGGCTGCGCATCCTTGTCCGCGGCGCACCTTCCGGCGATCCCCGCCGCCCGCGCCCGGACCAGCGCTTCCGCGAGGGCACGCGGATCTTCCGGATCCTCGCTGTGGCCGAGGCCGATCTGCAGGGCCGCTACCTGATCTGCACTGCGCACGAGGAGCAACCGGCATGAGCTATCAACTCGCGCCCGCCCTGCAAACCGCGATCTATCAGGCACTTGCAGCGGATGCCGCGCTCCAGGCCGCGTTGCAGGGCGCCATTTTTGACGCGATCCCGCCCGCGACACCGCCGGCGACCTACGCGCTGCTGGGGCGCGAGGAAGTCCGCGACATGTCGGACAAGACAGGGCATGGTGCCGAACACCGCCTGACGATTAGCGTGATCAGCAATGCGACAGGATTTCTGAGCCTGAAACAGATCGCCGCGCGGATTTGCGATGTGCTGGATGCGGGTGGGCTTGCGCTGGCGCGCGGCCGCCTTGTTGCGATCTGGTTCGAGCGTGCCGACGCGCGCAAGGTCGAGAACGCACAGACTCGCCGCATTGACCTGAGCTTTCGCGCGCGCGTCGAGGATGACTGACCCCGAATTCCAGACAGAAACGGAGGCCACCCGATGGGTGCACAGAATGGCAAGGACCTACTCCTCAAGGTCGATATGACGGGCAGCGGGCAGTTTCACACGATCGCCGGGCTTCGCGCGACGCGAATCAGTTTCAATGCCGATACGGTCGATGTCACATCGCTGTCGAGCGAGGGCGGCTGGCGCGAGTTGCTGGGCGGTGCGGGTGTGCGTTCGGCCGCGATCTCGGGCTCGGGCGTGTTTCGCGACGATGCGACCGATGAGCGCGCCCGCGCCATCTTCTTCAATGGCGAGACCCCGGCTTTCCAGGTCATCATTCCCGATTTCGGCATCGTCGAAGGTCCGTTCCTGATCACCGGGCTCGACTATTCCGGCAGCCACAATGGTGAGGCGACGTATGAGCTGTCGCTCGCATCGAGCGGGCGGCTGGACTTCACGGCGATCTGATCGCGCAAACCGGGGGCAGGGCATGGGCAATCCCTACGCAGGAGAGGTCACGCTGGTCATTGACGGGCAGGCGCACCGGTTGCGCCTGACTCTCGGGGCGCTCGCCGAACTGGAAGCGGGTCTCGGCGAGGCCACTATCCTCGATCTGGT
>SLKB01000248.1 GCA_007134805.1 Paracoccaceae bacterium | reverse complement strand
GCCGCGCGCATGGCAGCGATCTCGTCATGCAGCGCCTGCCACGCTCCGCCCAGCACATGGGCGCGGGTGATCACCACATCGATCTCGGACGCGCCCTGGTCGACGGCATAGCGGATCTCGTCCAGACGCAGATCGAGCGGCATGAGCCCTGCGGGAAACCCGGTCGCCACCGAGGCGACCGGAATGCCGGACCCCTCCAGCGCCTTGCAGGCGGCGCTGACGAGGGTCGGATAGACGCAGACCGCACCCACACGCGGCATCTCGGGCAGGCCGAGCCCCACGACGATGTGCTCGGCAAGCGGGCTGCGGGCTTTCGCGCACAGCCGGCGCACCCGGTCGGGCGTGTCATCACCCGCCAGCGTCGTGAGATCCATGCAGGCAATGGCGTTGATGAGCCACGCTGCCTGATGGTTCCCCTTCAGGCTGCGCCGCGCACCCAATCCTGCCACCCGCCGCTCGGCAGCGGGGCGGTTGACAGGATGCAGTTGCGCCAGATCGATGGGGGCGCCGGGGTTTCGGGTTTGCGGCATTCGGATCCTGCTCGTCACGCTTCGGCGCCACTATGCGCGGCCCGAGACGGCTGGGCAATCCCCTTCCCCCAACCCGCCCTTCCCCCAACCCGCCCTGCCCCTTGCGCAGATTGCGGGAAGCTGCTAACGCCCACTCACTTCCCGCAAGGTATCGCACCGGTGCAGCTCTCGTAGACAGGGGCGGGAAGCATGCCTTGTCTTTTGAAATGCACCCGAGACATGAATGGAGATCGCATGCCGCTGTACGAGCATGTCATGATCGCGCGTCAGGATCTGTCGAACACACAGGCCGAGGCGCTGATCGAACATTTTGGCGCCATCCTCGCCGATAATGGCGGAACGCTCGTTGATAACGAGTATTGGGGCGTCAAGACCATGGCCTACAAGATCAACAAGAACCGCAAGGGGCATTACGCCTTCCTGCGCACCGATGCGCCTGCAAGCGCCGTGCAGGAAATGGAGCGTCTGATGCGCCTGCATGACGATGTGATGCGCGTGCTGACGGTCAAGGTCGATGCGCATGAAGACGGGCCCTCGGTCCAGATGCAGAAACGCGACGAGCGCGAACCGCGCCGCCGCGCGTCATAAGGAGGGCTGATCCATGGCTGCAAAACCGTTTTTCCGCCGTCGCAAGGTCTGCCCCTTCTCGGGCGACAGCGCACCGAAGATCGACTACAAGGACACCCGCCTGCTGCAGCGCTACATTTCCGAGCGCGGCAAGATCGTGCCTTCGCGCATCACGGCCGTCTCGTCGAAGAAGCAGCGCGAACTGGCGCGGGCGATCAAGCGCGCGCGCTTCCTCGCGCTTCTGCCCTATGCCGTGAAATAAGGAGACCGGACCCATGCAAGTGATCCTTCTGGAACGCGTGGCAAAGCTGGGGCAGATGGGCGATGTCGTCTCGGTCAAGCCTGGCTATGCGCGCAACTACCTGCTGCCTCAAGGCAAGGCGCTGCGCGCCTCGCAGGACAACATCGCATCCTTCGAGACCCGCAAGGTCGAACTGGAAGCCCAGAACCTCGAGACCCGCAAGGAAGCCGAGGCGCTCGGCGCCAAGCTGGACGGCACGAAATATGTCGTGATCCGGCAGGCCTCGGATGGCGGGGCCCTTTACGGGTCGGTCAGCCCTCGGGATGTGGCCGATCTGCTGGACGCGGCGGGCTTCAAGGTCGAACGCCGCCAGATCATCATCGGTACGCCGATCAAGACGCTTGGCCTTCACAAGGCGCAGATCACGCTGCACCCGGAAGTCGAGGTCGATGTGACATTGAACGTGGCCCGCTCACAGGATGAGGCCGAGCTTCAGGCCGCCGGCAAGACCATCCAGGATGTCGCCGCGGAAGAAGAAGCCGCTGCCGAGTTCGAGATTGCGGAGCTGTTCGATGATATCGGCGCGGCCGGGATCGACGAGGATGATGTGCGCAATCAAGGCGAGAGCCTTGATCCCCGCGACAACTGAAGCCTGTCTCTGACAGGCTTGCCTTATGGCGCCCGCGACTGCCAAGTCGCGGGCGTCCGCCCGTGCGCGCAGCATCCGCGATATCCGAGCCGACGGTGACGTTGCGCTGCATGGCACAAAGAGAACGATGTGCAGATCGGTCCGCGATATTCCGGACAATGTTCTAAATTCAGCAGGTTTTTGGGCGCTTCATCGGCCCCGGGCAAGGTCTGGCTGATTTCCGACCCTTTCGCAGACGACTTGCTTGCTCTCTGACATCAAACCAACTACATATTCAATAAACCGAAAATGTTTTGGTCCAACCTCTGCCTCCGAGACGTGATCGCGATAATGTTTCAACTGCCAGGAAAGCGCTCCAATGCTTGGACATCAGATACCACAGAACGTGAGCCACGAGTCACCTGATGACGACGCCTTGCCCGAAACTGCAAGCGTCGCACCGGATGACATGATCAAGCAGGCCCAGGCGGCGTCGAATTTCCTCAAGGCGCTGGCGCATGAGGGGCGGTTGATGATCCTGTGCCACCTGTCCACGGGCGAGAAATCCGTGACGGAGCTGGAACAGCTTCTGCAATCGCGCCAGGCTGCTGTCAGCCAGCAACTTGCCCGGCTGCGGCTCGAGCGGCTTGTATCGTCCCGGCGCGAGGGCAAGACAATCTACTACGCGCTGGAAGACCCGAAGGCCGCGCGTCTTGTCGGCGTCGTCTACGACATGTTCTGCGCGAACGCTAAATCCTGATCCTGTCTGGCCGGTGCGCGCACGCGTTCTTGCATGCTGCGGCGTGGCTTGCGCCCGACCGCGAGACAAGGCATCAGTGTCTGTGAATGAGACAGGACACAGACACCCCCATGAGCCGGATCTCGAAGATCAGCATCGACGACAGCGGGCTGCCGACCCCGACGGCGGAGATCGAGCAGGAACGCAAGGTCGCGATTTTCGATCTGCTGGAGGATAACAGCTTCAAGCTGATTGCGCGCGACGGACAGGCGGCGCCCGATGGCCCCTTCGCGCTCAATCTGGCGATCCGTGAGCGCAGGCTGGTCATCGATCTTTCTGATGACGCCGGCACGCGGCTTGGCGAGATGCAGCTCTCGCTCGGGCCGTTCCGACAGGTCGTCAAGGATTACTACCAGATCTGCGGGAGCTATTTCGAAGCGGTCAAGCGCCTGCCCCCGAGCCAGATCGAAGCCATCGACATGGCCCGGCGCGGCATCCACAATGAGGGCGCGCGCATCCTTCAGGAGCGTCTGGAGGGCAAGGCAGAGGTCGATATCGACACTGCGCGGCGGCTTTTCACTCTGGTCTGTGTGCTGCATTTCGGAGGCTGAATGGCGCGCAGCTTCCCCTCTTCCGTGCTGTTTTGCTGCGACCATAATTCGGTACGCTCGCCCATTGCGGAAGGCTTGATGAAGAAGCTCTATGGCCAGCGTGCCTATGTGCAATCCGCAGGTGTGCGCAATGATCGCGAGATCGACGGCTTTTCGATCGCGGTCAGCGCCGAGGAAGGGGTCGAGCTTGAGCGGCACCGGTCGCGCTCGTTCGAGGAGATGATCGACTGGGGCGATGACCTTTCGGGCTTCGACCTGATCATCGCGCTCTCACCGGCGAGCCAGCGCCACGCCCTGGAACTGACCCGGTTTGCGCATATTGATGTGGAGTATTGGCCGATCATGGACCCTTCGGGCCTGGGCGAGACCCGCGAGGCCAAGCTCGACGCCTATCGCCAGACCCGCGACCAAATCAGGGAACGCCTCCTCGACCGCTTCGGCCCACCGACAAGACCAGCCTCATGAGCCACGATATCATCGCTCGCTATTTTGACGCCTTCAACGCCGGCCATACCGAAACGATGCTCGCACTTGTCAGCGACGATGTCGCCCATCACGTGAACCAGGGCGACCTGCGCCTCGGCCGTGAGAAATTCGCCGAATTCTGTGCGCAGATGGGCAGCAGCTACCGCGAAACCCTGCATGATCTGGTGATCTTCACGACGCCCGATGGCACGCGCGCGGCCGCGGAATACCTCGTCACGGGTGAGTATCTGCAAAGCGATCCCGGGCTGCCCGAGGCGCGCGGGCAGCGCTACACCCTGCCGGCGGGGTCGTTTTTCGAGTTGGTGGACGGAAGGATCACGCGGATCACGACTTATTACAATCTGGCCGACTGGATCCGGCAGGTCTCGGCATGAGCCTTGATTTCCATACCCTGACCGGCGCCCAGATCGCGCCTGCCATTGACGGGCTCGCCGCGCTGCGGATCCGTGTCTTTCGCGACTGGCCCTATCTTTACGAGGGCGATCCGGACTACGAGCGGGGCTACCTGCGCACCTATCAGGACAATCCGCACGCGATCATCGTGGCAGCGCTCAAGGGTGACCGCCTCGTGGGTGCGGCAACCGGCCTGCCGATGCGCGATGCCGACCCGGATTTCGCGGCAGCTTTCGAGGACACTGCGCACCGACTTTCTGACATCTTCTATTGCGCCGAGTCGGTCCTGCTGCGTGAGCATCGCGGCCAAGGCGCCGGGCATCGCTTCTTTGATCGTCGCGAGGCGCATGCGCGCGCGCTCGGGCTTTCGCATATTGCCTTTTGCAGTGTGATCCGTCCGGATGACCACCCTGCCCGACCTGCGGGATATCGCGCGCTCGAGCCGTTCTGGCGCAAGCGCGGCTACGCGCCCCTGGACGGGGTGATCGCCCAGTTCCGCTGGCGCGATCTCGGCGACGACCATGAGACCGCCAAACCCCTGCAATTCTGGATGAAACGACTATGAGACTCGCTGCCGCCGCTTACCCGCTCGATCCCCTGCCCGACTGGCACGCCTATCGCGCCAAGCTCACTGCCTGGGTCGAGAGGGGTGCGGAGGCCGGTGCAGATCTGCTCGTCTTTCCCGAATATGGCGCGCTCGAACTCAGTCATCTGGGCGGGGCGACGGTTGCGGCCGACCTCGAGGCCTGCCTGGGCGAGGCGATGCGCCACCAAGATGCCGTGCAGGATCTGCACTGTGACCTCGCCGCACGCTACAAGCTTCATATCCTTGGCGCGAGCGGCCCGGCGAGAGACGACACCCCGCGCCCAGTCAATCGCGCGGTCCTCTACGGGCCGGGCGGTGTGATCGGACATCAGGACAAGCAGATCATGACCCGGTTCGAGCGGGAAGAGTGGGATATCGCGCCGGGTCAGGGGCTGACGCACTTCGACACCCCGATCGGGCGCATTGGCATCCTCATCTGCTATGACAGCGAATTCCCGCTTCTGGCCCGCGCCCTGGTCGAGGCCGGCGCCGAGATCCTGCTGGTGCCCTCTGCGACCGAGGCGCTCTCGGGGTACAGCCGGGTGCGAATCGGCGCGATGGCCCGCGCGCTTGAAAACCAATGCGTCGCGGTTCATGCTCCGACAGTCGGACCCGCGCCCTGGTGCCCTGCGGTGGATACGAACACCGGCGCCGCTGCAATCTACGGCCCCCCCGATCTGGGCTTTTCCGCGACCGGGATCCTCGCGCAGACAGCGATGAACAGCCCCGGCTGGGCCATCGCGGATCTGGACATGGACACCATCGCGAAGGTCAGGGCAGAGGGGACCGTTCTCAACCATAGCGATTGGCAGTTGCAGCAAAAGCGCCTCCAAACCGCTGTGACCTTCGTAAAAGCTGCATTAAGAGCTTGAAAAAAACCCCTGCAGAGCGCATTTAAGCGGCGCGTCGCGAGACGCGAACCTCAACAACGGAGTGACCATGGCCAAGGAAGAACTGCTCGAATTCCCCGGTGTCGTGAAGGAACTCCTGCCAAATGCGACATTTCGGGTCGAGCTGGAAAACGGCCATGAGATCAACGCGCATATGGCAGGAAAAATGCGCAAGAACCGAATCAGAGTGCTGGTTGGCGACAAGGTCCAGGTGGAGATGACCCCCTATGACCTGACCAAGGGGCGGATCAATTACCGCTTCAAGTAAGCCATGCGGCTGATTCTCGGCTCTGCCAGCCCCCGACGGCTTGAAATTCTCGAAGGCCTCGGGATCCGGCCGGATGGCATCCGCCCAGCAGAAATCGACGAGACCCCGCTCAAGGCCGAGTTGCCGCGCCCCTATTGCGAACGCGTCACGCGCGCAAAACTCGACGCGATCGAGACTGGCCCGGACGAGCTTGTGCTCGCCGCGGATACGACCGTCGCGATGGGCCGGCGCATCCTTGGCAAACCTGCGACCGCAGCCGAGGCGGCAGAGTTCCTTCTGGGCCTGTCGGGGCGACGCCATAGCGTGATCACGGCGATTGCCCTGCGTCTGGGCGCACGCATCTGGGCGCGCACGCAGGTCAGCCAGGTCAAGATGAAGCGCCTCTCGGATGAGGAATTGAACCTATACCTCGCGTCCGACGAATGGCAGGGCAAGGCGGGCGGCTACGCGATTCAGGGGCTTGCGGGGGCGTTCATTCCGTGGATCGCCGGCTCCTATACCGGGGTGATGGGACTGCCTGCGGCAGAGACCGCGCAACTGCTGCGCGCGGCCGGTTACAGTTGGCCAGAATGAAGGGAAGCCTGATCGCCTGCGACCAGTTTCAGGGGCGCGACGCGGCAGCACTCCTCATCGATGGTGTGCTGCAGGATCTGATCATCGCCCCCCGCGCGGATCAGCTTTTGCCCGAAGCCATCTGCCGCGGGATTGTGGGGCGTCCGGTCAAGGGGCTCGGTGGCGCCTTCGTCGAATTGCCCGGTGGACAGCGCGGCTTCCTGCGCCAGACCCGCGGGATCCGTCCCGGCGAGCCGCTTCTTGTGCAGGTTACCGGGCTGGCCGACGATGGCAAGGCAATCCCGCTGAGCACCCGGCTCAGCATCAAGGGACAATATGTGGTGCTGACGCCCGATGCGCCGGGCCAGAACATCTCGCGCCAGATTGACACGCTTGAGGCGCGCGCGCGCCTCGATGCCCTTGTGGCCAAGGGCATGGCGGGCGCAGATGGGCAACTCGGGGTCATCCTGCGCTCTGCCGCCGAGGATGCGGCGTCCGAGACCATCGCTGAAGAGCTTTCGAGGCTGCGCGCGCTGACCGAGGCGACCCTCTCGGCTCTGCGCGGCCCTCCGGAGCTTCTGCTCGATGCCGCCGCGCCCTGTGCGCGGGCAGTGCGGGACTGGCCAGCACCCGACATTCACGACGAGACCCCGGGCAGCTTCGCGCGCCATGATCTGCTTGAGGCGATTGATGCGCTGCTTGACGTGCAGGTTCCGCTCCCCGGCGGGGCCCATATGGCGATCGAGCCGACACGCGCCCTGACCGCAGTCGATATCAACACCGGCGCCGACACAAGCCCCGCGGCTGCGCTCAAGGCCAATATTGCCGCCCTGCGCGATCTGCCGCGTCAGTTGCGACTCCGCGGCCTTGGTGGTCAGATCGTGATCGACCTCGCACCCTGCAGCAAGAAGGATCGCCAAGTCATCGAGCAAACCGTGCGCGCGGCCCTGCGACGCGATGGGCGGGAGTCGGTCATGGCGGGCTGGACGCCCTTGGGACATCTCGAACTGACCCGCAAACGGGACCGCCCAAGCCTGCGACAGGTCCTCGCGTGACCTGCCCAATCTGCAAGCAAGCCACGACGCGCGCCTATACGCCCTT
>SLKB01000351.1 GCA_007134805.1 Paracoccaceae bacterium | reverse complement strand
TCGGCCGATCTGCGGCTGGCCTCGGACGGGGTGCTGGCCGTCAGCATCACCGAGCGCGTCCCGGCAGTGGTCTGGCGCTCGTATGGTGGGCTCGAACTTCTGGATCCAGACGGCTTTCGTGTGGCCCGGCTCGCGCGCCGCGGGCTGCGCAGTGACCTGCCGCTGATCGCGGGCGAGGGCGCCAATGATCATGTCCCCGAGGCGCTCGAGCTTCTCGACGCGGCAGCACCGCTCGGCGATCGGCTGCGCGGGCTCGTGCGCGTGGGCGAGCGGCGCTGGGATGTGGTGCTCGATCGCGACCAGCGCATCCGCCTGCCTGAAAAGGGCGCGCTCGGCGCGCTTGAGCGCGTGATCGCGCTGCAGGGCGCGCAGGATCTGCTCAACCGCGATCTCATCGCGGCCGACATGCGCAATCCCGCCCGCCCGGTCCTGCAGATTTCCGACGGCGCCATGGACACCCTGCGCTCAATCCGCCTTGAAACCCAGGAGGCTCGACCCCGATGATTGATCCCTATGCATCCCAGCGCGCGATGCGCGCCATGCGCCGCTCGGCCATGCAGCGCGGTGTCATTGCAGTGCTCGATATCGGAACCTACAAGATCGCGGCGCTTGTGCTGAAGATCGACCCCTCTGACGGCACGCAGGATCACCCGGCGATCGGGCGCATGGCCGGGCAGGCGGGGTTTCGCGTGATCGGGGCGGGCACCACGCGCTCGCGTGGGGTCCAGTTCGGCGAGATCTCGGCGATGTCCGAGACCGAGAACGCCATCCGGACGGCCCTGCAGGCCGCGCAGAAAATGGCGCAGACGCGGGTCGATCACGTGATGGTCAGCCTCTCGGGGGGCAATGTGCGCTCTTACGGGCTTGCGGGCGAGGTCGATCTCGAGAACGGCACTGTGGCCGAGAACGACATCGCGCGCGTCATGGCCGCCGCCGAGACGCCCGATTTTGGCCATGGCCGCGATGTGCTCCACGCCCAGCCCATCAATTTTGCGCTCGACCACCGCAGCGGGCTCAGCGATCCGCGTGGCCAGATCGGCAATCAGCTGGCCTGCGACATGCATCTGGTGACCGTCGATACCGCACTCATCCAGAATATCTGCAACTGCCTGCGTCGCTGTGATGTCGAACTCGCCGGGATCGTGACCAGCGGCTATGCCAGCGGCCGCGCAGCCCTTGTCGAGGATGAGCAGGAACTGGGTGCGGCCTGCGTGGATCTCGGCGCGGGCACCTCGGGCGTGTCGATCTTCATCAAGAAACACATGATCTATGCCGACACTGTCCGCATGGGTGGCGCGCATGTCACGACCGACATCTCGAAGGGGCTGCAGGTCGATTTCGAGACCGCCGAGCGGATCAAGACGATCCATGGCGGCACCCAGGCCACCTCGATGGATGACCGCGAGATGATCGAGATCAGCGGCGATTCCGGTGACTGGGAAAAGGACCGCCGCTGCGTGACCCGCGCCGAGCTGATCGGCATCATGCGCCCCAGGATCGAGGAAATCCTCGAAGAAGTGCGCGCGCGGCTCGATGCGGCAGGCTTCGGCCATCTGCCGAGCCAGCAGGTCGTGCTCACGGGCGGGGCCTCGCAGGTGCCGGGGATCGACGGGCTGGCAGCGCGCATCTTCGGCCAGCAGGTCCGGCTCGGCCGGCCCGTGCGCGTGCGCGGCCTGCCGCAGGCGGCCTCGGGCCCGGCCTTCGGCAGCGCAGTGGGGCTGAGCCTGCTTGCAAGCCACCCGCAGGACGAATGGTGGGATTTCGAGCTGCCGGTCGAAAACTACCCGGCCCGATCGCTCCGGCGCGCCGTGAAATGGTTTCGGGACAATTGGTAAATGTCACGTTAACCCGTTCGGTGAAGTTTGAGACAAGATCAGAAAAAAATTGCCGAAACTACGTTCGAAATGTGACTTTTTTAATGACCCTGCTGCCCAAGGCATGTAGCATCGCCTGAAAAAGGTAACATTCCGGTTGCGTGAGTGGCAGCGACGCAACCTGGAACATAAGAGGCGGAGCACACGGAATGGCATTGAACTTTACCGAACCCAAGCAGCATGAAGAACTCGCCCCCCGGATCACAGTGTTCGGGGTCGGTGGGGCAGGCGGCAACGCCGTCAACAACATGATCGAGCAGAACCTCGAAGGGGTCGAGTTCGTGGTCGCCAATACCGACGCGCAGGCGCTGCAGCAAAGCCGCGCACCGGGCCGGGTGCAGATGGGGGTCAAGATCACCGAAGGTCTGGGCGCAGGCGCGCGCCCCTCGGTCGGCTCGGCCGCTGCCGAAGAATCGATCGAGGAGATCATCGATCACCTTGCAGGCTCGCATATGTGCTTCATCACCGCCGGCATGGGCGGCGGCACGGGCACGGGCGCGGCCCCGATCATCGCCCAGGCCGCGCGCGAGATGGGAGTGCTGACAGTCGGGGTTGTCACCAAGCCCTTCCAGTTCGAGGGCGCCAAGCGCATGCGCCAGGCCGAGGATGGGGTCGAGGCGCTGCAGAAGGTCGTCGACACGCTCATCATCATCCCCAACCAGAACCTGTTCCGGCTGGCGAATGAAAAGACCACCTTCACCGAAGCCTTCGCCATGGCCGATGATGTGCTCTATCAGGGTGTGAAGGGCGTGACCGATCTGATGGTGCGCCCGGGCCTCATCAACCTCGATTTCGCCGATGTCCGCGCCGTGATGGACGAGATGGGCAAGGCGATGATGGGCACGGGCGAGGCCACGGGCGAAGACCGCGCCGTGCAGGCCGCCGAGAAGGCCATCGCCAACCCGCTGCTCGACGAGATCAGCCTGCATGGCGCCAAGGGCGTGCTGATCAACATCACCGGCGGCTATGACATGACGCTGTTCGAACTTGACGAGGCCGCCAACCGCATCCGCGAGAAGGTCGACCCAGACGCGAACATCATCGTGGGCTCGACGCTCGACCCCGAGATGGAAGGCACGCTGCGCGTGTCGGTCGTGGCGACCGGCATCGATGTCGAACCCGCGACCCAGGCGCAGGACCTGCCGCGCCGCAGCATGGTTGAGCCTGTGCGCCCGGCCATGGCCGAGAAACCCGCGCCCGCGCCCGAACCCGCCGCCGCCGCAGAGCCTGCGCCCGAACAGCACGCGCTCTTCACCGATCCCGCGCCCGCGCAGGCCGACTCTGGCTTCCGCACGCAGCGCACTGCTGCCAGCGCCCGCCCCGCCCAGCGCCCGGCCGAGCCCGAGCGCACCTACTACCCCCAGACCCGCGCCCAGGACGCTGCGCGTCCCGAACCCGCGCCCATCGAGGCGCATGACGACTCCCAGCAGATCGCCCCGCGGCGCCCTGTCAGCCGCGGCACGCCGTCGCCCGAAACCATGGCGCGGCTGCAGCGCGCCGTGCAGAAGACGCCCGAGCCGCGCGGCCTGCGGCACCGCAGCCCCGAGCCGTTCCCCGAAGAGCGCGAGACCGACCGCGCCGGGCGCTTCGGTATCGGTTCGCTGATCAGCCGCATGGCCGGCCACCCCTCGGAAGGCCACTCGGCCGCGCAGCGCCGCGTGCAACCGCCCGTGTCCCACTATGACGACACAGCGGCGCCCGAACCCTCCGATGAGCGCATCGAGATCCCGGCTTTCCTGCGCAGACAGGCAAACTGAGCGCAGGCGCCTTCACTTCTCGGATTTCAAATCCTGTGGATAAGTCGGCGATAGCCGGCTTTTCCATTTTATTCCAATATGTTGCAAAGCCTTCCTCACGATCCGCGAAAACCTGCCGATTTTTGCATGTATTGTTACATACAGTCACAATCTGTGAATTGTGGGCCCGACCCCGAAAGGTTAACAGCCACTCAAGCGCACAAAAAACCGGCGCGGAAGGGTGAGCAGCATGCAACAGACTTTGGCGTCGAAAAGGACACTCTGCGGGATCGGGCTGCACAGCGGGAAACCGGTGCGCCTGACGATCCTGCCTGCACCGGCCGATCACGGGCTGGTTTTCCGGCGCACGGATCTTCCGCGCGCGGCCAGCGATATCGTGGTGGGCCCCGAAAACTGGGTCGAGGCGAGCCTGTGCACAGTGCTGCGAAATGCGCACGGCGCCACAGTCTCGACGATCGAGCATCTGCTCGCGGCGCTGCATGGCTGCGGTGTCCATAACGCGCGCATCGATATCGACGGGCCGGAAGTCCCGATCCTCGATGGCAGCGCAGCCCCGTTCGTCACCCAGATCCTCGCCGCCGGGCTCGCGCCCCAGGACGCGCCCCTGCGCGCGCTGCGCGTGCTCCGCGCGATCGAGGTGCGCCGCGGCGACGCGCGCGCACGCCTCATCCCCGCGCCCGAGTTGCAGATCGCCTTCGAGATTGCCTTCGACGAGCCCCTGATCGGGGAGCAGCGGGTGGCGCTGTCGATGCATAATGGCACCTTCCTGCGCGAATTGAGCGATTGTCGCACCTTCTGCATGCGCGCCGATGTCGAGATGATGCAGGCCAACGGCCTGGCACTTGGCGGCACGCTCGACAATGCGGTGGTCTTCGACCGGGGCCGCGTGATCAGCAAGGGCGGGCTGCGGCGCAAGGACGAACCTGTGCGCCACAAGGTGCTCGACGTGATGGGCGATCTCTATGTCGCGGGCCTGCCGATCCTGGGGCGCTACGAAGGGTTCAAGGCCGGCCATGCGCTGAGCGGGCGTGTCCTGCAGGAGCTGTTTGCCGCGCCCGAGAATTACGAGATCATCACCTGCGATCCCGCGCAGGCCGCGCGCATGCCCGGCGTGGGCATCAGCAGCATCAACATGGCCCTCAGCGCCTGAGCACGACGCGGGCGATCAGGGCAAATTCCCGTTTTGCGCCCGCAGTTTTTCTGTGATAACAGAGCCCGAACAATGACCAGAAGAGGTGGCGGGGCATGACGGGCAAGACCGGGATCGGGCGTGTTGGATCGCTCCTTCTGCTCGTTCTCGTCCTCGCGGCCTGCAGCCGCGACACGGGTCCCGATGAATCGCTGGCCGGCTTCTCGGCCGAGGAAATCTTCCTGCGTGGCGAATATGAGCTGGAAACGTCGCGCCGGGCCGATCGCTCGCTGCGCTACTTCCAGGAAATCGAGCGGCTCTACCCCTATACCGAATGGTCGCGCCGCGCGCTCATCATGCAGGCCTATGCCCATCATCGCGCGCGCGACTATGAGGAAAGCCGTGGCGCGGCGCGCCGTTTCCTCGATCTCTATCCGGCGGATGAGGACGCGCCCTATGCAGCCTATCTGCTGGCGCTGTCCTTCTATGACCAGATCGACGATGTCGGGCGCGATCAGGGGCTGACCTTTCAGGCGCTCCAGCATCTGCGCCGCGTGATCGAGACCTATCCGGACTCGGATTACGCGCGCTCGGCGATCCTGAAATTCGAACTCGCCTTCGACCATCTCGCCGCCAAGGAGATGGAGATCGGCCGCTACTACCTGCGGCGCGGGAACCATCATGCTGCCGTGAACCGCTTCCGTGTCGTGGTCGAGGATTTCCAGACCTCGACCCACACGCCCGAGGCGCTGCACCGTCTGGTCGAGGCCTATCTCTCGCTCGGCATGCGCGACGAGGCGCAGACCGCCGCCGCGATCCTTGGCTACAACTTCCAGGCCAACCCCTTCTATCAGGACAGCTTCCGCCTGCTCAGCGGGCAGGGGATGGAACCCGAGGCGCGGGGCGAGGGCTGGTTGCGCACCATCTACCGTCAGGCCGTGCGCGGCGACTGGATCTGAGAAGGGCTGCGCGCGCGCCCCACAGCGCGCAAAGGGTGAAGGCCAAGCCATGCTGCTGTCGCTGGATATCCGGGACATGTTGATCATCGACCGGCTGGACTTGCAGTTCCAGCCGGGTCTGAACGTGCTGACCGGCGAGACTGGCGCGGGCAAGTCCATCCTGCTCGATGCGCTGGGGTTTGTCCTCGGCTGGCGTGGCCGGGCCGAACTGGTCCGCCAGGGCGCCGAGCAGGGCGAGGTGGTGGCCGAATTCGCGCTGCGCGCGGACCACCCGGCGCAGGCGATCCTGCAGGACGCGGGCCTCGGGCAGGCCGAGACGCTGCTGTTGCGCCGCGTGAACAGCCGCGACGGGCGCAAGACCGCATGGGTCAATGACCGCCGCGTCTCGGGCGAGGTGCTGCGCGCGCTCTCGGATGTGCTGGTCGAACTGCATGGCCAGCAGGATGACAGGGGGCTTCTGAACCCGCGCGGGCATCGCGCCCTGCTGGATGCCTTTGCCAGCGTGGACAGTGAGCTTGACGCCACCCGCGCGGCATGGCGCGCCTGGCGCGCGGCAAGCCGGGCGCATCAGGAAGAACAGGCGCGGCTTGCAGAGGTGGCCAGCGAAGAGGATTTCCTGCGCCACGCGGTCGCCGAGCTGGACGCGCTCGCGCCCGAACCCGGCGAGGAAGCCGCGCTCGACGCCCGCCGCCGCCTGCTGCAATCGGCCGAGAAGCTGCGCGGCGATGTGGCCCGCGCGCAGGCGGCGCTGTCGGATGACGGCGCCGAGCGGCTGCTGCTTGACGCGATGCGCTGGCTCGAAGGCGCGAGCGACGGGCTTGGCGCCGAGCTTGACGCGCCGCTCGACGCGCTCGGCCGGGCGCTCGATGCGCTGGGCGAGGCGCAATCGGGGGTCGAGGGCTGCCTCGATGCGCTCACCGGCGCGCCGGGCGAGCTGGAGGCGCTCGAGGATCGCCTCTTCGCGCTGCGGGGGCTTGCGCGCAAGCATGGCGTGCTCGCCGATGATCTGGGCACGCTCGCCGATGATCTGCGCGCCCGGCTTGACCGGCTGGACAATGGCGCGCGCGCGCTTGCCGGGCTTGCCCGCGCGGCGTCGGAGGCCGAGGCCGCCTATCACGCGACCGCAGCCGCGCTCAGCGCCGCGCGGGCGCAGGCCGCGCGGCGGCTCGACGCCGAGATGGCAGGCGAACTCGCCCCCCTGAAGATGGAGCGCGCGGCCTTCCGCACGCGCCTCACGCCCGCCGAGCCCGGCCCCGAAGGGGTCGAGGCGGTCACCTTCGAAGTGGCGACCAATCCCGGCGCCCCGGCCGGGCCGCTCTCGCGCATCGCCTCGGGCGGGGAATTGTCGCGCTTTCTGCTGGCGCTGAAGGTCTGCCTTGCGCGTGGGACGGGCGGGATCACCATGATCTTCGACGAGATCGACCGCGGTGTGGGCGGGGCGACGGCCGATGCCGTGGGCCGACGGCTGCGCGCGCTTTCAGAGGGTGGGCAGGTGCTCGTGGTGACCCATTCGCCGCAGGTTGCGGCGCTGGGGCAGCATCACTGGCGCGTGGCCAAGCATGTCGAGGGCGAGCAGACCTTCTCGCGCGTCGTGCCGCTTTCCGCCGAAATGCGGGTGCAGGAGATTGCAAGAATGCTCTCGGGTGATACGATCACCGATGCGGGCCGTGCGGCGGCGACGGATCTGTTGCGCGCAGGGCAGTTGGACCAGAACAGCGAAGGAGCGGGCAGATGGGCAAAGCAGGATCGGATGGCACAGGGCAACGGCTGAGCAGGCGGGCACCGCTGCTGGCCCTGGGTGCGGCAGCGCTGTTTCTCGCCGCCTGCGACGCGACCCCTTTCATGGCAGGCCCGCGCATTCTCCCCGCACCCGC
>SLKB01000174.1 GCA_007134805.1 Paracoccaceae bacterium | reverse complement strand
GGATTCTGGCCTGTGGTGGAAACCCCCATGATGAGCGCGGGGTCCAACTCCGAGGCGGCGCGGTTATAATCGACATAGGCGCGCGGCACGGCCCCCAGCAGGACCGGCGCACCGGCTGCACTCGCGCGCGACAGGAACTGGTCGACATAGGCATCTTCGGACGACCGCAACACCACCTCATCCAGCACGCTCGCACGCAGAAAGGCACGCGGATAATGCCGCCCACTATGCGGCGAGGCAAAGACGACAGCGCTCTGCGGCGCAGCGGCGGGGTGAAAGTCGTAGGATCGCATGGGCCTCTACTCTCAGGTCCTCGAGATATAGCGCATTGTATTCTCGTTTCGAAAGCCCTTGATCCTCTCTGCGTTCCCTTTTATAGCCTCCGGCAAGTGACGCGGCCAATGGCGGCGTCCCTTTGGGTTCGGGAACCTCTTTCGAGGGATCGACGTAAGGGGGCATCGCGTGGTTCGCTTCGGGCGCGTAGCTCAGTGGTAGAGCACTACGTTGACATCGTAGGGGTCACAAGTTCGAACCTTGTCGTGCCCACCATTCACCCCCTGTCTCTGGCAGGATCACCGCAACGGCGCTCGTGCGCCGCGATAAGGAGAAGACCGATGAAGGTCAGAAATTCGCTCCGGTCGCTCAAGAGCCGCCATCGCGATTGTCAGATCGTGCGCCGCAAGGGCCGGGTCTATGTGATCAACAAGACGCAGAAAAAATTCAAGGCACGCCAAGGCTGATCAAGCTTGGCAGAGTTCAAGGACGCCCCGGTCTCAGGCCGGGGCGTTCTTCTTTGCACGCCGCGTCAGATGAGCCCCGCCACGACACTGCCGAGATAGACCAGATTGGCGACGATCATCAGGCCCACCGCCAGCGAGCTGAGATCCTTGGCATCCTTGCCCATCTCCGACCATTCGGGCGACATGTGGTTCACAACAGTCTCGATCGCCGTATTCAGCGCCTCGGCGGCGAGCATGGCGCAGAAGAGGATCAGGAAACCGATGAAATGGCCCGCGCCAGCGCCCGAGGCGACCAGTGCCGCCCCGCCCCCAAGCCCGAACGCCAGTTGGTGCCGGGTTGCAGTCTCCTGCATCAATCTGCGCAGGCCTGCCAGCGAATAGCCGGTCGCGGCGCGCAGATGAGCGAGGCCGGTTTTCTTTGCTGGCACCTGTGGGCCTTGCCCCTCGCGGGGGTCTTGCGCGCTCATCTGTAGACGTGGTCGTCGCCAGGGAAGGCCCGCGTACGCACCTCGCTTGCGTAATCGGCTACGGCCCGTTCGATCGCGGGCCCCAGATCACCATATTTCTTGACGAATTTCGGCACCCAGGGGTTCAGGCCGAGCATATCTTCCAGCACGAGGATCTGCCCGTCGCAATTCACTGATGCACCGATCCCGATCGTGGGGATGGCGACCGCCGCCGTGATCTTGTCGGCCAAGCCCTCGACCACGCCCTCGACCACCAGCGCGAAGGCGCCGGCGTCGGCCACGGCGCGGGCGTCGGCGATATGCGCCTCCCAGCTGGCCTCGTCGCGTCCCTGGGTCTTGAACCCTCCCATCACATGGCTTGATTGCGGGGTCAGCCCGATATGTGCCATGACGGGAATGCCCCGTTCGGTCAGGAAATGGATCGTCTCGGCCATACGCGCACCGCCCTCGAGCTTCAGCGCGCCGCAGCCGGTTTCCTTCATGATCCGCGCGCCGTTTCGGAAGGCCATGTTGGGGCTTTCCTCATAACTGCCAAAGGGCATGTCCACGACGATCAGCGCGCGCTGCGTCCCACGGACCACGGCGCGGCCATGCATGATCATCAGATCAAGCGGCACGCCGATGGTCGAGTCCATCCCGTGCATGACCATGCCCAGCGAATCGCCCACCAGAATGAAATCGGCGTATTTGTCCACGATTGCGGCAGTATGCGCATGATACGCGGTCAGCGAGACGATCGGATCGACCCCCTTGCGCGCGCGGATCTGGGGGACAGTCGTGCGGCGGATCGGGGCTTGAGTGCTCATGGTGTCTCCTTCGCGGGGTGAACGATACAATTGTCGATCAGCAAGACCGACCCGAAGCTGACCGCGAGCAGGATCACGGCCGGGCGCGACAACGGGCCCGAAAGGCTGGCAAGGCTTTCCGCATCGCGAATATCGACCGAGCGGACCTGCGCGCGCGGCTCTGATCCGAGGCGTGCGCGGACATGGCTGCGCAGGCGCGATGCGGTGATCCCGGTCGCAGCCAGCGCCTGTGCCTCGGCCAGCGCTGCGTGCAGGATCGGGGCGGCTGCGCGGTCAGCGGGGCTGAGGCGGACATTGCGCGAGGACATGGCAAGCCCGTCCGCCTCGCGCGCGGTGGGCACGCCGATGATCTCGATCCCCATGTCCAGATCACGCACCATGGTCCGGATCACGGCCAGCTGCTGGAAATCCTTCTCGCCGAAGACAGCGGCAAGGGGGCGGATGATGTTGAAGAGCTTTGTGACAATTGTCGCCACACCGCGAAAATGCCCGGGCCGCAGCTTGCCGATCAGGATCTTCGCCAGTTCCTGCGTCTCGACGATGGTCTGTGCATGCGGGTCGTAGATCTCGCGCACATCGGGGATGAAGACCGCATCCACACCTTCGGCGCGCAGCAAGGCGACATCGCGCGCCTCATCTCGAGGGTAGCTCTCGAGGTCTTCGCCCGGGCCGAACTGCGTCGGGTTGACGAAGATCGTGGCGATCACGCGGCCCTCCTTGCCCGCGCGCAGACGCGCGCGGCGCATCAGTGAGAGATGCCCGTCATGCAAAAAGCCCATAGTCGGGGCGAGTATCACATCCGCCCCGGCCCAGTTTTCGCGCAGGGCCCTGATCCCGGATCTGGTTCGGCAGATCTGCATGGCCCTGCCCGTATCAGACCCAGCGCGCGAAGGGCGGCAGGCTCATCAGCACTGCGTCCGGGTCATGGCCGGTCTGAAGCCCGAATTTTGTCCCCCGGTCATAGACAAGGTTGTATTCCGCATAGAGCCCGCGATGAATGAGCTGGGTTTCCTTGTCGGCCTCGGACCAGGGCATCTGGCGGCGGCGTTCGACCTGCGCTAGGAACGCCGGCAGAAAGGCGCGGCCCACATCCTGCGTGAAGGCGAAATCGGCCTCCCAGTCACCGGTGCAGTAGTCGTCATAGAAGATGCCGCCGACGCCACGTGCGCGCTTGCGATGCGGGATGAAGAAATACTCGTCCGCCCAGTCTTTGAAGCGGGGATAGAGTGCCGCGTCATGCCTGTCGCAATACCGCTGCAGGGTTGCGTGGAAATCGGCCGTGTCCTCGGGGTATTCGATGCAGGGATTGAGATCCGATCCCCCGCCGAACCACCACGCGCCTGGCGTCCAGAACATGCGCGTGTTCATGTGGACGGCCGGCACATGCGGGTTGTGCATATGCGCCACAAGCGAGATGCCGCTCGCCCAGAAGCGCGGGTCACCTTCCAGCCCCGGGATTTCCTTGCGCGCGGTCAGCGAGCGCTGCGCCTGGGCCCCGAGCGCACCATGCACTTCCGACACATTGACACCAACCTTCTCGAACACCCGGCCGCCGCGCAGGACGCTCATCAGCCCGCCGCCGGCATCACCCCCATCCGGGCCCGTGCGCCGCGTCTCGCGCAGTTCGAACCGGCCCGGGTCGCGATCAGACAATGGGCCGGACACATGCGCATCCTCCAGCCCTTCAAAGGCCGCAACGATCTCGTTGCGCAAGTCCCGAAACCAGCCGGCCGCGCGCGCCTTGCGGGCCTCGAAGCTGTCATCTTTCATCTGCTGCCCTTCCCTTCCCATTCGCCTGATGTCGCATGCGCAGCCGCCCAAGACAAGCGCGTGCCCGTCACGCCAGCGCAAGCAACTGGTTGAACCGCGCAAGGAAGGCCGCGCGCGTCTCGGCCGGCGGGCGCAGATCGAGCGCCAAGCCATCCAGCCGCAGCGGGTCCGGCCGACCGAAGAACCGATCCGCCTCGGGTGCGGTGAAGCCCGCGATCCGCGTGGCCTCGAGCCAGGCCGAGACCTTGTCCGCCGCCTTGATGCGGCGCTTGATCGTCACGGGCAACTGCGCGGGCAGCCCGAAACGGATGTGGATCGCTGCGGACAGCCGCGCATCAAGGGCGCCGTAATCCGGGCCCACGGCCGCCTTCACCGGCGAGATCATGTCGCCGATCACATATTCCGGGGCGTCATGCAGAAGCGCCGCCAATTGCCAGCGCGGCTCCGGCCGGGGGGTCGTGCTGGAATAAATTCGCTCGACCAGGAGCGAATGCTCGGCCACCGAATAGGGCCAGTCGCCATGGGTCTGCCCGTTCCAGCGCGCGACAAAGGCCAGCCCATGGGCGATATCCTCGATCTCGATATCGACCGGGGTCGGGTCCAGCAGATCGAGCCTGCGACCCGAGAGCATACGTTGCCAGGCCCTTTTCGGGCGAGCAGGGGGCATTTGCGCCATCCTCTCCGCGTGTGTCCGCCCATTCGCATACGCGCGCGGACAAGCCTCGGCAAGAGGAGGAGCGGGGCGCGCGAAAACAGGGCATTGCGCGCCGGCCATCCGCGTGGTTGCATCACGCCGGGTCAGTCATTCGGGGGGAAGGATGGAGATATCAGGGCAGCTCGCGATTGTTACTGGCGGGAGCAGCGGGCTCGGCGCGGCGACGGCCGAAGCGCTCGCCGCACGCGGGGCAGAGGTCGCGATTTTTGATTTCGACGGCGCACGGGCCGCAGGCATGGCCGAGCGTCTCGGTGCACGCGCCTACACGGTCGATGTCGGCGATGCCGAGGCCACGGGCAAGACCGTCGCACAGGCGGTGGCCGAGGCCAGCCGTCCCTTGCGAATCGTGGTGAATTGCGCCGGCATCGCCGATGCAGCGCGCGTCGTCGGGCGCGATGGCGTGCCCTCGGTCGCGTTGTTCGAACGGGTGATCCGGGTGAATTTGATCGGCAGCTTCAATGTGATGGCGCATGGCGTGGCCGCGATGCTCGCGCAGGACACGGATGCGGGCGGCGAGCGCGGCGTGGTCATCAATACCTCTTCGGCAGCCTGGCAGGATGGGCAGGTGGGGCAGGCCGCCTATGCCGCGTCCAAGGGCGGGGTGGCCGCGCTCAGTCTGCCGGTCGCGCGCGATCTGGCACGCCATGCCATCCGCTGTGTGGCGATTGCACCGGGCCTGTTCGAGACGCCGATGATGGCCGCCCTGCCGGCTGAGGTGACCCAAGCCATCACGGCGAATATCCCGCACCCGGCGCGTCTGGGAAAACCGGCCGAATTCGCGCTGATGGTCGCGCAGATCATCGAGAACCCCTATCTGAATGGGACGACGATCCGGCTCGACGGGGCCGCGCGCCTGCCGCCGAAGTGACGCGCACCGAATGAGAAAGACCGCCAGAGCCCTGACGGTCTTTCGTGGTTTCGTGCGGATGCGCGCTCAGGCCATCGCGGCGCGAGCTTTCTCGACGATCTGACCAAAGGCTTCGGGCTCGTGCACGGCGAGGTCGGCCAGCACCTTACGATCGACTTCGATCCCCGCGAGGCCCAGCGCGTTGATGAAGCGCGAATATGTCAGCGACGGGTCGATCTCACGCACGGCAGCATTGATCCGCTGGATCCAGAGCGCGCGGAAATTGCGCTTTCGGTTCTTGCGGTCGCGGGTAGCGTATTGGTTGGCCTTGTCGACGGCCTGCGTCGCCGTGCGGAAATTCCGCGAGCGCGCGCCGTAATAGCCCTTGGCCGCCTTGACGACCTTGCGATGACGGGCATGGGTGACTTTGCCGGAGGTAACTCTTGACATGACAGCGGCTCCTTAGCGGTCGTAGGGCATGTATTTCTTGACGATGCGGGCATCCTGATCGGACATGATCGTCGTGCCGCGCGCGTCGCGAATGAACTTCTTGGTCCGCTTGATCATGCCATGGCGCTTGCCGGCCTGACCTGCCTTGACCTTGCCGGTCGCTGTCACGGAGAAGCGCTTCTTGGCGCTCGATTTGGTCTTCATCTTGGGCATTTCCGAGTCCTTTGCAAGTTTCGGTTAACGACACGACTCGGCATGCCACTGGCCGGACGTGTCCGATGGAGTGCGCGATCTAACGCAGATCGCCGTACTCTGCAAGGGTGCCTATTCGGGCTCGCCCTTCATGATCAGATGCTCGGCACAAGGCGCAACACGCAGAATGTTGGTCGTGCCGGGCTGGTTGAACGGAATGCCTGCAGTGACGAGGATCTGATCGCTCTCGGTTGCAAACCCGTATTTCAGCGCCACACGCACGGCATTGATCACGGCTTTCTTGAAGCGCTCGACATCGCCCGTGACTGTCTCGCAATGCACCCCCCAGACGAGCGAGAGGCGCCGCGCCACTGGCAGGATCGGCGTGATTGCGATGATCGGAACATGCGGGCGCTCGCGCGCGACGAGATAAGCGGTCGTGCCCGATTCCGTGAAGCAACAGATCGCCGCGATATCCGTCTTCTCGGCCAACTCTCGCGCAGCCGAGACGATCCCGTCAGCGATACTCGTGTGGTCGACTTTGCGCGAGGCGTCGATAATCTCGATATAGGTCGGATCGCTCTCGACTTCGATCGCGACGTTGCTCATCGTGGTCACGGCCTCGATCGGGTAGGATCCGGCGGCGGATTCGGCCGAGAGCATGACGGCATCGGCGCCCTCATAGATGGCGGTCGCCACGTCCGAAACCTCGGCCCGCGTGGGCACCGGGCTCTCGATCATCGATTCAAGCATCTGGGTGGCCACGATCACCGGCTTGCCCACCGCCCGCGCACGGCGGATCAGGCGTTTCTGGATCGGCGGCAGGTTCTGGACGGGCAGTTCCACGCCCAGATCGCCGCGCGCCACCATGATCCCGTCGGACACCTCGAGGATTTCGTCGAACGCCTTCACGGCGGCAGGCTTCTCGATCTTCGACAGGATCGCTGCGCGCTCCTGCGCGAGTTCGCGCGCCTCTGTCACGTCCGAGGCGCGCTGCACGAAGGACAGCGCCAGCCAGTCCACGCCCAGATTGCAGACAAACTCCAGATCCGTTCGGTCCTTGGGAGAGAGCGCGGCCAGCGGAAGGACGACATCCGGCACATTCACACCCTTGCGGTTCGAGATCGTGCCGCCCACGATCACCTTGCAGTCGGCGAAATCCGGGCCGCACTTCACCACGCGCAAGCGGATCTTGCCATCATTGACAAGCAGGTTGGCGTTTTCATTGAGCGCCCGGAAGATCTCCGGATGGGGCAGGTTGACGCGGTGCGCATCGCCCGGCGCGTCGTCGAGATCGAGGCGGAAGTCCTGCCCTTCCTGCACCTCTACTGCGCCCTCGGCGAAGACACCCACCCGCAGCTTCGGGCCCTGAAGGTCGGCAAGAATGGCGATGGGGCGGCCAAGATCCTGCTCCACCTGGCGGATGATGGCATGGCGCGCCGCGATCTCGTCATGGGTGCCATGGCTCATGTTCAGCCGGAACACATCCGCCCCTGCCTCGAAGAGCGCACGAATCATGTCGTAACTCGACGAGGATGGCCCCAGCGTGGCGACTATCTTAATCATGCGGTGGCGGCGCATCGGGGTCATGGCATTTCCTTTCAAGCGATTGGCAGGTCCGCG
>SLKB01000092.1 GCA_007134805.1 Paracoccaceae bacterium | reverse complement strand
TATTATGCCAGTCCTGATCAGACAGGTTGATGTGATGCAACTGATCTGCGTGATGGCTGTGTAGCGCCTCGCGCACCAGCGGGCCGATCGGGTGCCAAGTGGCATCCTTGCCGAAATAACGGCGGATGTTTTCGGCGCATTTGTGCAGTTCATAGCGGATGATCCCATCGGGGCCGTAGTCACTCATCGGAGTTTGGTTGACGATGACCTTGATTTCTTTCGCATCGATGGTTGGGACATAGCGTTGAAATTCTTGCAGGATCGGCGGATAGCGCAATATAAGAAGTTCACATGTTACGTTCTCGCCATATGTAAGTATACGAATATTATTCTTCCAGATCGTTTCTCGCGCTTCATCAAGCATATGTGCGCGAATTTTGTCACCAAAATTGACATCATAGCGTCGCATTTCAAATACAGCGGAAGAAATATTATTCTTCTGAGCGCAATAAAGCTCTTCAAGTGTCGAGTTAATACTCCCGCCAGGCATACGAAAATCGTTTGTAAAGGCAATATTTATATTATTTTGTTCTTCGGCAGCCATTGCTCTTTCTGGTAACATCAAAATTGGTGCTGGAAATGGTCGATTTTTAGACTGGCATCCATATTTTAAATTCTGCGAGAATTTGCGTGTATAATTCTGTGCATCTAGGTATTCCTTCCTAGCTCCAAACATGAATCCGTTAACGCCCAAAACCTCATCTGCAATAATAGAGCTGTCAGAGTCGCGCTGAAATGAATATGGCCCAGAATCCATGAATATGACGGTATGCTTTCCGAAGGCGCCGCTAATACGTCTCACAAGTTCATTATCTGCCGAAAACCGTACAGTATCCCAATAACCAAGCACCTCTTTAATTGGCTCACGGCGATACATGAAGGAGGACGTATTTGGGATAATGAAATGGCCTTGTCCGGTCCATCTGGTAAAGCCCAGATCCGAATAAGCCCGGGCCTGCTGTGATTTGCAGGCCATCACCTCGGGGTTGTCCATCATGAAGCGGACTTGTGTCTCGATCTTTTTCGGGTGCGACCAGTCGTCGGCGTCGTGGAGGGTGACGAACTCGCCTGTGGCCATGTCGAGCCCATGGTTGCGCGCGACATAGGCTCCGCCGTTCTCGGGCATGCGCACGACCTGGATGCGCGGGTCGGTTGCGGCGAAGGCTCTGGCCACGCGCAAGGTGTCATCACTGGGCGAGCAGTCGTCGAGCACGATGATTTCCAGATTGGCCCAGGTCTGCTCCTGCAGCGAGCGCAGGGCCGTGGGCAGCATCTCGGCCGCGTCATAGGCCGCGATCAGCACGGTGACTTTCGGCCCCTCGGTGATCCTTGGCAGATCGACCGCGCAGGTCAGCCGGTCATAGGCGGGCTGGCCCTCGTCGGGCAGCAGCGTGACCGGTTCGATCCCGTAGCGGGCGAGCACCTGATTGATCCAGAGCACGCGGGTTTCGGGGGTCGTTTCGAAATTGACGCGGGCGAGGGTCAAATCGGGCGTGGATTCGCCGGCGAGGGCTGCGCGTTCATAGGCCGCAAGCCCTGCGGGAGTGTCCTTGAGGTGATAGTGGCAGAGCAACTCGACCGTCGAAAGCCGCGAGCGGAAGTCGAGATCGGGCGCGTCGGGGCGGGCGCGAGCGATCCAGTCGAGGGCAGTGCAGTAGCCGTCATCGGTCTTGGCGCGCATGTGCCACAGGGCGAGTTCGCGCGCCGCCATGGCGCGGGCGGCCGGGTCATCATGGGTTGCGGCGATCTCGGTCAGTTCGGCGAGCGGGCGTTCGGTGAAGCCCAGGCTGAGCAGCTTGGTGCGGATGACATTGATCTGCTTGCGCGGGTCTTCGCGCCTCGGGCGGGTCGCATAGCCTGCGGGCTGGCCGTGCAGCGCGTAGTGGACAAGGGGGTTGAGCCCGCTGGCCGCGGCTTCGGGATAGGTTTCGAGATAGAATTGCGTGTCGAAATTCTTGCCCGGATTGCGCCCCATCGCCGCGCCGTAGCGCAGGTAATGCAGGGCCGGGTCGAGCCCCAGTTCGGCGACTTCTGGATAGGTTTCGCGATACCATGACGAATGGATCTGTTTTGAAGACTTCACCAATTTGAGTTCGTCGGAGAACTTCATCTCAATCGCCTGCTTCTGCTGCGGTCATCAGGGGTCTAGTCAAAGCGCTCGGGCTGATCAAGCGATCAAGCGCCTTTGCCGCGCGCTGCCCTTGCATTGTGCGAAACCTGCACCGGGTGGGAAATTCTGCGGCAGGAGTGTTCCCGGAGCAGCGCGCGTTGCTCATACCGAAAGTTCAGCCCTGATCACTAAGCTTGCGCTTCGTTCGACGGACACTTTGAGTGGGGATGCGGTATGTCAGAACTCTCGGCGCGGCTGGGGTTGCCCTTCATCCTGCCCGCACAGGCGCAAAAACACGTCACCCATAACGAGGCGCTGGAGCAGCTGGACATGCTTGTTCAGCTTTCTGTCGAGGCGTTTGACGCCGTGAGCCCGCCGACACTTGCCGAGGAGGGTGACGTCTGGGCGCTTGGGGCAGATCCGGTCGGGGAATGGGCGGGGCAGGCGGGCCGGCTGGCGCTCTGGCGTGCTGGCGGCTGGGAATTCACCTCTCCGCGTCGGGGCTGGCGCGCGGCACACGGCCGTGATCTGCGCCTGTGGGATGGAAGCGTGTGGGGCCGCCCTGATCCGGGCGCGCTGCAGGATCTCGACGGGGTCGGGATCAATGCCAGCCATGACACGGTGAACCGGCTTGCGGTGGCGTCTGAGGCCACCCTGCTGACCCATGACGGCGCGGGACATCAGCTCAAGATCAACAAGAATGCCAGCACGGATACGGCGAGCTTGCTGTTCCAGACCGGGTGGTCCGGGCGGGCCGAAATGGGCCTTTCGGGGGCTGATGATTTTTCGGTGAAGGTCAGCCCCGATGGCAGTGCCTGGCATGAGGCCATCGTGGTCGATCGCGATACTGGCCGTGTCCGGGCAAATGGCATGCGCGAATCCCTTGCCGCCGACCGCATCTATTTTGTCCGAACCGACGGCGATGACGCGAATGATGGCAGGACGGATGACGCCAGTGGCGCGTTCCGGTCGATCCAGCGCGCCCTTGATACTGCTTTCGGACGCATCGATCTTGGGCGATTTGACGTGACGATCCAGGTTCGCCCTGGCGTCTATGAGGAAGTGCTCACGCTTGATGCCAGCCATGTCGGTGCGGGGTCAGTCCTGCTGCGCGGCGAGGCGTCCGATCCCGGTGCAGTGGTCATCCGTCAAACCTGGGAGACACTGGCCCCGGCGGGGCAGGGTGGGGTCCTCCATGTCTGGAACGGGGCCTATCTGCGGGTGGCTGATCTGCAGGTCGAACGCGCAGGCGGTACAGGGCGGCCCGCGCTGGACATTCGCTTCGGCGGGCATGTTCTGGTCGAGCCCGGGGCGGAGCTTCGGGTGGGGGCCGCGTCAACGGCAGCGATTCGAATGCTTGCGGGCACGTTTACCTGTGACCAGGCAACGCTGCGCCACGTCGGCAATGCGCCGCGGCTCATCCAGGCGAATCCGGGCTATGCAAACCTGAACGCGGCGACAATTGACCTTGATGGGCGCAGCTATTCCGTCGCCGTTTTCGATGTGAACCGGGCGGGCGCGCTGTCGAACGTGAGCAATGCCCTGTCCATCACCGGTTCCGTCTCCGGCCCGCGCGTGCGCATTCGCAACAATGGGGTGATCGAATTCGGCAACTATCCGCTCTCGGGGATCCCGGGAACGTCCGATGGAACGATCGAGCTCGGCGGTGTCTACACTGCGGGCACCCATCCGACATTTCTCAGTGGCAGTAACAGCAATGGGGCCTTCCTGCGCTTCGCCGACGGGACCCAGATCTGCACCCACAGACTTGACATGGGCGCGCGGACGACATTCGGGGCAGGCACGCACGCAAACCCCTACCGATCAGAGACTGCCAACTGGACCTATCCTTCCGGCTTCGTGGCACCGCCCGCAATCAGCGCAACCCATGAAATCGACACCGATAACGCAAGCGCGCGTCATGGCTCGGTCGTGTTCCGGTCAAGATCGGCAAGCGCCGTCAGTGCGTTCCAGGTCGGGTTCATGTCGAACGACACGGATGCCGACACTGTCTTTGTCACGGTCACCGCAATCGGTCGCTGGTTTTGAGGGAGATAACCATGAACTTGACGCTCTCGCCGCAGCACGGGCTGCCCGGTCAGCCGGAAATGACCCTCCATGTCTCGGGCGATGTGATCCGCATCGATGGCACGCCCTATGATCTGAGCGCTGTGCCCGAAGGCGGCGAAGGCTGGCCCGAGGGCGCGGGCCCCTTCATCGCGCCGATCGCGCGGACTGGCGGGGTCATCCATGCCACGATCATTGCCCGCCTTGGCGACACTGCCGCGCCGCATCAGGAGGGGCCATGGATCATCGAGGGCGCGTCGGGGGCGGTGGAGATCCCTGCGCTGCGCCTGCACGAAGGCGCGCCAGAGGAGGAGGGCGCATGAAGCTGCAAATCAGGACCCGGGCAGATCTGGAAGCTGAACGCGCGCAGGTCGAGCGCGATGCCGCCCGTGCGAAGGCGCAAGCCTATCTGGCCGCGACCGACTGGATGGTCGTCCGGCAGAGCGAAACCGGCGCGGCAATGGCTGACACTGTTCTGGCTGCCCGTGCCGAAGCCCGCGCCTTGCTGTCTGCGCCGTAAGGGCTGCAGTGGCGGTCGCCAGATGCGTTCGTTCCGGCAAGGGGGAGCGCTCGGCCTGTCATGAATTGCGCCGCACAAGGTGCTGTATTCCGGGGTTCTCGCATGCTAAGGGGATGATATTCCTGCGAGATCCGGACAGTCATCCTCATGCCAGCACACGAAACCCACCAGGCGGCGCTATCGGATCATGATGTTGCTCTGGCGCTTGCCCGAAGGCTTGCGTCGCCTGTGCTGCGCGCAGCGCAGGGCAAAGGGTTGGAAACTGAAATGCCGGTCGAAACGGCACCGGGTGTTGCGCGCGACAGGCGCTCTGTCAGCGCGCTTGAAGCCCTGGGGCGGCTGTTTGCAGGGCTCGCCCCCGTGCTTGAGCGTCAGGCCCGCGAGACGGGCGCAACGCTTCTGGACGTAGGTGAATTCCAGGCCCTGCTGGCGGATAGTATCGCGCATGGCAGCGGGCGACGGCTGAACTTCACACGCGGTCAGCAGCCTCTGGTTGATGCGGCGTTTCTTGCGCACGCCATGCTCAGGGCGCCGCGCGCGCTCTGGTCGGATCTGCCGCATTGTGTGCAGGATGATTTTGCCGAAGCCCTGCGCGCTACCCGGCAAATCACACCGCATTTCAACAACTGGTTGCTGTTCGCGGCCATGATCGAAACAGCCCTCTATCGCATGGGGCATGACTGGGACCGGATGCGCGTCGATTATGCCCTGCGTCAGCACGCGCAATGGTATGCGGGGGACGGGACCTATTCCGACGGGCCGCATCTGCGTTGGGACTACTACAACAGCTATGTCATCCATCCTATGCTTGATGACATCCTCGAGTCGCTGTCGGGGCAAAGCAAGGTCTGGGACAAGCTGCAGGCGACACATCGGTTGCGCATGGAGCGCCATGTCACACTGCTTGAGCGCATGATCGCAGCCGATGGCAGCTTCCCCCCGATCGGGCGGTCGCTGAGCTACCGTTGCGGAGCCTTCCACTCCATGGCGCAGCTTGCGCTGAAGGATCGCCTGCCCGAGGCCCTGCCGCAAGGGCAGGTGCGCGCGGCGCTGATGGCCGTCATCCGCCGCACGCTGGAGAGCGACGCGCATTACGACAGCGCAGGCTGGCTGCGCATCGGTCTGAGCAGTGCGCAACCCGATCTGGGCGAGAGCTATATCTCGACGGGAAGCCTCTATCTGGCGAGCACGGCCTTCCTGCCCCTTGGCCTGCCTGCCGATCACGCATTCTGGACAGATCCGGCGATGCCCTGGACGCAGCAGCGCCTGTGGGGGCTGTCCGAGAACATGCCCGCCGACAAGGCGCTTGACAAGTGAGAGACGATCCTCGCGCTGCGGTCGTTTCGTGACATTGACGCTCCGGCACAGTGCGGACGATAGTGGGCAACCCAGGACGCGCCGCCATCTGCTTCTGCCTGGGGTTGAAATCTTGAACTGGCCCATGGTATCGCGCGAGGATGCCGGGTCCAATCTTGCAGGCACATGATGACGCAAGCCATAACGATGCCCGAAGCCGAGGCAGCACATCTGCAGGCTTGCTACAGCGAGGCCCGGGTCATCCTTGAATACGGGTCGGGCGGCTCAACCGAGTTGTCGGCGACACTGCCCGGAAAACTGGTCATGAGCGTCGAGAGCGATCGCGACTGGGCGCGCGCGCTGCGGCAGAAAATCGCGGGCTCTGCCCCGCAGTCGCAGGTGATCATCCAGCATGTCGATATTGGCCAGACCGGTAGCTGGGGCCGCGCGATCAACAGTGAAAGCTGGCAGAGATTCCACCGCTACCCGAATGCTGTCTGGGATGCGGCTTTCTTTCGGCATCCCGATGTCATTCTGATTGATGGACGGTTTCGCACGGCCTGCCTGATGACCGCGCTGCTGCGGATCCGGAAGCCTGTCACCATCTTGTTCGATGATTATGCGGATCGTCCGAAATATCGGCTTGTCGAGAAGATCATCACGCCCAGCCGCATGATCGGGCGCATGGCAGAGTTCAGACCTGAGCCGGGACGCGTCAAGGATGCCGATATGGGGTTCGTGATTTCACAGTTCTTCGAGGCCACGTTTTCAGGCAAGGACCGCAAGAGATATGAATTGGCGCCGCAAGAAAAGGCGATGCTGTAGAAAAAGTGCAGCACGACAGCAAAAGGACAGGCACAGTGAAAAATTCGCGCTCGCGCAAGACTGCCTCCAAGACCCGTATCCCGCGCGCGCTGGAAAAAGCCGCAGCCTCGGACACCGGCTCGGACACGGGGCAGCAAAACGCCCTCGCACTGCACAGGTTGCGCGAGACCCCGTTGCCGTCCAGCAGTCGCGCAATTTTCTGGTCGCCCCGCTATCTGGCGGCGTCCTCGATACTGGTGCATCTTCCGTTTCTGTTCTGGCTGGTCGAGACGATACGCCCTGCTTCGGTTGTCCAGCTTGGCTTGCGCGATGGGGTCGGGTTCATGGGCCTGTGCCAGGCGGTTGACAAGCTGGGGCTGGAAGCAGTCTGCGTGGGCCTGGAACTGCCTGACAACGGCACCGACAAGCTTCCTGAGAAGCTGCGCGAGACGCATGCGTCGCTTTACAGTGATTTCTCTTTCATCATTGCTGAAGAGGCCGGACGCGCCGCGCGCCAGATGAGCACGGCTCAGGTCGATTTGCTGGTCATTGATACAAGCCTCGATGAGACGCTCCTCACCAGTCTGCAAGCGCATTGGACCCCGTTACTGTCCGAGCGCGCAGTGGTGGTCCTGATCGCGCCGGAACAGACGCTGACCACCGAGGAGGCCCGCAGCTTCCATAAAACCCTGTTTCAGGCCCATGCCACGGTCAGTTTTCCGCAGATAACTCCGGGTCTTGACGTGATCTTGCTGGGCAAGGAGCAACCGGAGCGGCTCAGGCAGCTTGCGCAGCTTGATCTGGCGTCGCCCGGGTATCTGCATGCGC
>SLKB01000389.1 GCA_007134805.1 Paracoccaceae bacterium | reverse complement strand
GGCCCGGGCGCTTTTGGCGCCACGAAAAGCGTATCGCGGCCCGGCGCGATGTCAGTTTTATTTGACAAGTTCGGGCGCATCTGTGAGACTTATCCAAAAGCATCTGCGCTCAGCCTGGACGTGAATTCGGATCCAGAACAGGCGACGGATCTGCCGGGAGGGCGGATTTTGGATACGAACTATCACCACGATTTCGCAGGGCAGGGCAACGAAAATGCAATCGTTGCGAAATTTGCCTATCAGGTGGTCTCGAAGCTTGCCCGGCGCAACGGGATCGAGGCGGGCGCGCCGGAAGAACAGCTGCTTTCCATGATGGTCAGCCTGGCGCGCAGCGGCGATCCACGCCTGCTTGACATGCTCTATGCCGAGATGAAGCGCATGCGGATCTCGGCCGAGACGGTCGTCGACGTCTATCTGCCGAGCGCCGTCAACCGGCTGGGCAATGCCTGGCATGATGGCGAGCTGGACATTCTGCAGGCCACCATTGCGATGTCGCGGATGCAGGCGCTCTTGCGCGAGCTGGGCCGCGCCTGGGTCGCCGACCAGTCGCACCACGCGATCCACGGCCGGGTGCTTCTGGCAATGCCCGAGCAGGAACAGCATACTCTGGGCGCGATCCTGATGGCCCATCAGCTGCGCCGGCTCGGCGTGTCGGTCCGGGTGGAGTTTCTGATCTCGCCGCCGCATCTGACGGCCGAGATCGAGAAGGAAGATTTTGACGCCCTGTTCATCTCGGTGGCCAATCTGTCCAGTCTTGGGCCTTGCGCAAGTCTGGTCAAGGCCACGCGCGCGAGCGCGCGGCCCGGGCTGCCCGTGGTGGTCGGTGGGGCGCTTGTGGCGAAAGGTTCCGGGCCGATGACCGCGGAAGAGGCGATGTCGCGGACTGGGGCTGATCTGGTAACCTCGGACCTCGGTGAGGCGCTGGGACGGTGCGGCCTGCTTGCGTCCAGCATCGCAGCGGAGTAGCTGCAGGAGCTCCGCATGGCGCGGCTGTGACTGGGCTGTGCCGACAACAACAAGGAGCAGTGCACGCGTGTCCAACAATGGGTTCAGTAGCTTGGTGAAGGGATCGGCCCCAGTGCTGGGGACGCCGCTTCTGGCATCGGTGCTGGGCACGCTCGCTGACATCTCGATCGTCGTGAATGCGCAGGGCCAGGTCCAGGCCGCACTGACCAAGCCCGATTCGATTGTCTCCGGTGATGCCGCGCAATGGCCGGGGCGGGATCTCTTCGATCTGATCGCCCCTGACAGCATCGACGTCATGCAGGCGCGGATGAGCGATGTCGTGGCGCGCGCGGCTGGCGGCGAGGCGGCGCCATTCCGCTGGGTCGAGGTGGAGCACCGGCTTCGGTCCGGCGTGAGCGTCCCCGTGCGGTATGCGATCCACTGGATTGCCACGTCAGGGGATCTGCTGCTTCTGGGGCAGGATCAGCGCCCGGTCATCGAGATCCAGCAGCAATTGCTCAATGCGCAGGTCGCGCTCGAACGCGACCATGAGGCACAGCGCGAGATCGACACCCGCTACCGGCTGCTCATGGATTTCACGAACGATTCAATCGTGCTCGTGTCGATGGCCTCGGGGCAGATCGCCGATGTCAACCACAATGCCGCCGCCCTGCTGGGGGCCTCGCGTGCGGAGCTTCTGGGCATGTCCTTCGCCGCGCTCTTCGCGGGGCGCAAGAAGGATGAATTGCTCTCGGCGATCTCGACCTCGGCGTCCATGGAAAGTGTGGTCGCAGTCGAGATCGAGGTGCAATCGACGCAACGCCTGCTCCTGATGCGGGGCAAGCTCTTTCGCGCAGCTGGCGGGCAGTTCATTCTGGTGCGGCTGGAGGACCATGATGCCGGGGCCTCGGCCGACAGCCAGCTTGTCGCCAATCTGCGCCAGCTTTTCTATCGCGGTGTCGATGCGATGGTCTTCACCAACAAGGACGGGGTCATCCAGGCGGCGAGCGAAAGCTTCCTCAATCTGACGGACGCGCCGGGCATGGGGGCGGTGCGCGGTCGGTCGGTCGCCGATTTCCTGGCGCGCGGAGTCGTGGATCTGCGTGTGCTGCTCGACAATGCGCGCCGCGCTGGCCAGTTGCGGATGTATTCGACCAAGCTCAAGACCGATTTCGACGCGCAACTGCCGGTCGAGATCTCGGCCACTTGGCTGGATGAGCGCGTCGATCCCGTGCTCGCGCTGATCATCCGCAATGCATCGAATTCGGCCGCCCTGCGCGCGGAAAGCCCGCTGCCTGACACCAATATGCGCGGCGTGATGGAGCTTGTGGGCTCGTCGACACTAAAGGACATCGTGTCCGAGACCACCAATGTGATCGAGAAAATCTGTATCGAGACGGCGATCGAACTGACTCGCAACAACCGCGTCGCCGCGGCAGAGATGCTGGGCCTGTCGCGCCAGTCGTTGTATGTCAAGCTGCGCAAGTACGACATGCTCAGCCGCGAAGAGGAATAGCGCTTTTTTCGCACAAATCCGCAAGGCTTGACCTATGTCAATCTCGTAGACCGCAGGATGTGTCAATCTTGACTGACAACTTGCGGAGGCCCTCATGCGTATCGTCTTCATTCACCCGAATTATCATTCCGGCGGCGCCGAGATTGCCGGAAGCTGGCCGCCTGCCTGGGTCGCCTATCTGACCGGCGCGCTGAAAGCCGCCGGATTCGATGACATTCATTTCATCGACGCAATGACCAATCATGTCGATAATGACGCGCTACGCGTGAAGCTGGCCGAGCTGAAACCTGATGTTGTCGGCACCACCTCCATCACCCCGTCGATCTATGTCGCCGAAGAAGTGCTGAAAATCGCCCGTGACGTCGCGCCCGACTGCGTCACCGTGCTGGGCGGCGTGCACGCGACCTTCATGTTCCGGCAGGTACTGACCGAGGCCCCCTGGATCGACGTCATCGTGCGCGGCGAGGGCGAGGAGATCGTCGTCAACCTGATGAACGCCATCGCGATGGGGCGCTGGCCCGAAGACCGGCGCAAGATCCACGGCCTCGCCTTCATCGAGGAGGGCGAGATCGTCGCCACGCAGGCAGCCTCGACGGTCAAGAACCTTGACGGGATCAAGCCGGACTGGTCGATCCTGGAGTGGGAAAAATACATCTATGTGCCGCTGAACCGGCGCGTGGCCATCCCCAATATGGCGCGCGGCTGTCCATTCACCTGCTCGTTCTGCAGCCAGTGGAAATTCTGGCGCGATTACCGGGTGCGAGACCCGAAGAAAGTGGTCGACGAGATCGAGGATCTGGTCGAAAATCACGGTGTCGGCTTCTTCATCCTCGCCGACGAGGAACCCACCATCAACCGCAAGAAATTCGTCGAGTTCTGCGAGGAACTGATCGCCCGGGACCTGCCACGGCGCATCCAGTGGGGCATCAATACCCGCGTGACCGACATCATGCGCGACAAGGACCTTCTGCCCTTCTACCGCGAGGCCGGGCTCGTGCATGTCTCGCTCGGCACCGAAGCGGCGGCGCAACTGAAACTCGACCAGTTCAACAAGGAAACCACTGTCGCCGACAACAAGGAGGCGATTCGCTTGCTGCGCGAGGCCGATATCTTCACCGAGGCGCAATTCATCGTCGGGCTCGACAATGAAACCGCCGAGACGCTGGAAGAAACCTTCCAGATGGCTTGGGACTGGCAGCCTGATCTGGCGAACTGGGCGATGTATACGCCCTGGCCCTTCACGCCCCTGTTTCAGGAATTGCGCGATCAGGTCGAGGTGTTCGACTATTCCAAATATAATTTCGTGACCCCGATCATGAAACCCAAGGCCATGTCGCGCGGCGGTTTGCTGGAAGGGGTGCTGAAGAATTATCGCCGCTTCTACATGCGCAAGGCGCTCTTCCATTACCCCTGGCGCGGGACCGGCTATCGGCGGAAATACCTGCTCGGTTGTCTCAAGGCGTTTCTCATGGCGGGCGTGCAGCGCCAGTTCTACGATCTGGGCAAGACCGACTATTTCAGCATGAAGTCGCGCGACGATCTGGATTTCGGCTTTGACATGACCCGCACGATTGCCGATGCGCAGCTTGCCGATTGGGAAGACCACGCCGACAAGAAGCGCAAGGCCGCCGAGCGGCGCGCGGCGCTGCGCGCGCAGGGCAAGGAACGTGCGCAGGAACGCAACGCGCTGAAAGGGTGCGCAGATGCCGAGGCGGCCAGGGACGCGCGCCCGTTCCGCATGCCCAATGGCGCGATGCCAAAGCGGCACGAACCGGCCGAGTGAACCCGATGCACGCCGCCGCCCGCATCGGCCCCAACGCTGTCTTGCAGCACTTGCCCGTGCTCGATGCGGCGATCGGGCCGGCGCATCGCGGCGCGCTTCTGCATTGCGCAGGGGTCACCGCGCCCCTTGCGGATGCCGGCATGCTGCCCGAGGACGAGGTCGCGCGGCTCCATCACGCTGTACGATTGTTCCTGCCCGATCGCGCGCCCGCCATCCAGCGTGCCGCGGGGATCGCAACGGGCGGCTATATCCTGGCCCACCGCATCCCGCGCCCCGCTCAGGCGCTGATCAGGGCCCTTCCCGCAGGGGCGGGTGCGCGACTGCTCGCGATGGCCATTGCGAAACATGCCTGGACCTTCGCGGGCTCGGGCAGGTTCAGGGTGGCGGGCCATGCACCGCTGAGGCTTGAGATCACGGCAAATCCGCTCGCCACTGGCCCGGCGGATGGGCCCATATGCCATTGGCACAGTGCAGTCTTCGAGACGCTGTTCGGCGCCCTCGTCTGGCCGAGGCTTCAGGTTGTCGAGCAAAGCTGCGCGGCCTGCGGCGATGCCTGCTGCCGTTTCGTGGTCACCCCGCGCTGAGGGATCCACCCCCACTTGCAAGCCCGGTCCTCTTGGCCCAGAAACGAGGCAGGATGCGCGCGTTCATGCGCCAGATCGGAAGGGCAGATCCATGATCCCGGTGCAGGGCTTTGAGGGCGCGCGCGTTGCAGTGCTTGGGCTGGGACGGTCAGGGCGCGCGACATGTGCAGCGCTGACGGCCGGCGGGGCCATCCCGCTCGCCTGGGATGAGAGCCCCGATGCCCGCGCCCGCGCCGAAGCCGACCGGATCGCGCTCCATGACCTGAGCCGCGCCGCCTGGGACCAGATCGCTTGCCTTGTCACAAGCCCCGGGATCCCGCATCTCTACCCCAGCCCCAACCGGATCATCGCCGCCGCGCTCGACGCGGGCGTGCCGGTCGATAATGATATCGGCCTCTTCTTCCGCTCCTACGCGACTGAGGCCAGCATGGCCTTTGACCAGCCGCCTAAAGTAGTCGCGGTTACCGGCTCGAACGGGAAATCGACAACGACGGCGCTTATTCACCATATCCTGCAGGCTGCGGGGCGGCCGGCGCAGATGGCGGGCAATATCGGCAAGGCAGTGCTCTCGATCGATCCGCCGCAGGAGGGCGAGGTCATCGTGCTCGAGCTGTCAAGTTATCAGACCGAGCTTGCCCGCGCGCTGACCCCCGATATCGCCGTTTTCACCAATCTCTCACCCGATCATCTGGACCGCCATAACGGCATGGGGGGCTATTTCGCGGCCAAGCGCCGGCTCTTTGCCGAAGGCGGGCCCGACCGCGCGGTGATCGGGGTCGATCAGATCGAGGGGCAATTCCTGGCCGGGCAGCTCGCGCTGGCGCGCGAGGACACGCGCGTCATTCGCATCGCAAGCGCGCGCAGGCTGTCAGGGCCGGGCTGGAATGTCTTTGCGCGCAAGGGTTTTCTGGCCGAGTTCAGGCACGGCAAGCAGGTGGCCTCGGTCGATCTGCGCGCGATGCCGGGCTTGCCGGGCGCGCATAACCACCAGAACGCCTGCGCCGCCTATGCTGTGGCGCGCAGCCTCGGCCTCGCGCCGCGGATGATCGAGGACGCGATGGCGGATTTCACGGGCCTGCCGCATCGCAGCCAGCTCGTCGCCGAGGCGGACGGTGTGCGCTACGTGAACGACTCGAAGGCCACCAATGTCGAGAGTGCCGCGCAGGCCCTGCAGGCCTTCGAGCGGATTCGCTGGATCGCCGGGGGCCTGGGCAAGGAGGGCGGGATCTCGGCGCTGCTGCCCCATCTGGGTCATGTGACGAAAGCCTATCTGATCGGCCACAGCGCACCCGATTTCGCCCTGCAGATGGCCGAGGCACCCCACGAGATCTGCGGCACGATCGAAACCGCAGTCGCCCGCGCCATGGCCGAGGCGCAGCCGGGCGAGGTCGTCCTGCTTGCGCCCGCGGCTGCAAGCTTCGACCAGTTCCCCGATTTCGAGCAGCGCGGCGAGGCCTTCATGGCCGCCGTGCGCGCGGGGCTGCACGATGGGTGACGATACAGCGCGCGGCTTCGCCTTCGCGGCCGCGGCCTTCCTCATCTGGGGCATGTTGCCCTTCTATTTCAAGGCGCTCGATCATGTGCCGACTGTCGAAGTGATCGCGCATCGGGTGGTCTGGGCGGTCCCGGTGGCGCTTGCAGTGCTGATCTGGCTGGGGCGCACTGCCGATCTGCGCCGCGCCATCAAGAGCCCGCGTATGCTGGGCATGGCGTTCGTCACAGCGGCGCTGATCTCGATCAATTGGGGGATGTATGTCTGGCTCATCCAGTCGGGTCAGGCCATGGAAGCCGCACTTGGCTATTACATAAATCCGATCTTCAGCGTCTTCCTTGGCGCGACCTTCTTGGGCGAGAAGCTGAGCTTTCGGCAATGGGGGGCAGTCACGCTCGCCGCGCTCGCGGTCGCTGTGTTGACCTATGAGGCAGGGCGGCTGCCTCTGGGTGCGCTGGCGATCGTGTTCAGCTGGGGCAGCTATGCCTATTTCAAGCGCGCGCTGCCGATCGGGCCCAATCAGGGCTTCACGCTCGAGGCGCTGATCCTGATGCCCTTCGCGCTGGGCTTTCTTGCCTGGGGCGCCTTGCAGGGCAGCCTCTTCGCCACTGGTGCCGGGGCTGTCGACTGGGCGCTGCTGCTGGGCTGCGGGGTGATCACGGCCGTCCCGCTCATGCTCTATGCGAATGGGGCAAAGGGGTTGCGGCTCTCGACCATTGCGATTTCCAGCTATTCGATCCCGACGATGATCTTCCTGATCTCGTTTTTCGGCTTTGGCGAGCCGATGGATGCCGGTCGCCAATACGCCTTTCCGATGATCTGGGCCGCGATGGCGCTCTATATCTGGGAGGTCGCGCGTCAGCGGCGGCTCGCGCTGGCCTGAGGCGGGGGCATCTCCCCTTGCCGGCGGCGGATTTCGCAACAGCTAGTTCTGCATGATCAATCTGAGTGGAAAATCGCTGGCGCTTCTGGGAATAGCGCTGATCGTGCTGATGCTCTGGTTCATGGTGGTGCGCGCGCCGGTCTATCTGCCGCGGCTGGACGCAAATGCCCCGCCGCCGCCCGACGACGATGTCTATGTCTTCGGCTTCGCGACGCTAACCCACCCGATCGTGCGGCTTGTGGTCGTGGGCCGCCTTGTCCCGGCCGAGCCTGCAACCCTGCGCGGCTGGGCGCGCTACCGACGCGACCTGCGCGAGACCGAGCATACGCTCCTCGACGGCGTGCGCTTCCGGGTGAGCCCCGAGGAACTGGTGCGCCTTGACCGCTATGAGCAAACCGGGCGAAAGTATCGCCGTGATCTGATGCTGCTGGAAGACGGTGAATTCGCCTGGGTCTATCGCCTGATCGGCGAGAAGGGCCCTGACGCGCTCGCCGATTGAACCGGACCCTGTTCGAGCGGATGTGATGTGATGCTCCATGATCTCTTGCCGCT
>SLKB01000252.1 GCA_007134805.1 Paracoccaceae bacterium | reverse complement strand
GCGGAATTGCTCGAGATCCCAGAGCCCCTGTCGCAAGGTGACCGCGCCGAGTTCGATGAAGATCGTCTGAAACGGGGTCAGCGTGAAGCTGAGCGCCCCGTCATCGATCTCGAACGCGAAGTCCCAGTTGATCCGTGCGGGCAGATCCGGCTCGTTATGGAGCGCGAGATTCGTGAAATTGCGATACTGACCATCGGCATTGGTCGGATCAACCTCGAGGGCGCCGATGGCGACGATCTGGTGGTCGAGGGTGATCTGCCCGAGGCTGACAGTCACAGTGGTGCCGCTATCGGTCAGGTTCGAGAGGGTCACGACTCCGCCCTGCGCGCCCATGAAGGCGTTGGCGCCAATGTCGGTCGCGCCGGTGTCGAGGTCGACGACGGTCGTGCCGATCGTGTTCGAGGACAGGTAATCCATCACCACACCCGCGGTTGCCAATTGCCCGTTGGGCAGCGCGAGGCTGGTTGCGTGATACATCGCCGACCAGAAATGCATGTGGTCGATGTCATTCTTCACGAATTCGGAGAACATCCGGATCAGGATCGGGGCCTGCGCCATGCCGAAGAAGAGCGGCGTCTGGTGATTGGCATTCCATTCGGACATGAAGAAGTCGAACTCACGCCCGGCATGGCTCTCGGTCGTGCGCATGAGATCGATCGAGGCTTCGATATCCGCGCCGAGCGCGTGATAGGCCTCGGCATAGCTGCGGTCCCACGCGCGGGCATACCAATGCGTGACGAGGGTGTCGATATGCGCGAGCGCGTCGGAGCCGAGCTCGTCGAGCATGTTGAGCGCGCGCGCTTCAAGATCGGCGAGGGTTTGCGTCGTGTTCTCGTTGGCGAAATGGGTCCAGACCTGCAGCGCGACACCGGCGCGGGGTGCATCGGAGGGGTTGGTGGCGTGAAAATCGCTGATCGCCGTGCCGATGATGGGCGCCACGGCATTGGCGAATGCGCCGTATTCGCGCGAGGTCATATAGGTCTCGTATTCGTTCCCGATCTCGAAGGCGTGGACATGACCTCCGGTCGAGATCAGCGTCTGCAGGACGAAATCCTGGATGTAGCCGGCCATCTTGGGGTTGAAGACCAGCTCTCCTGTGGCGGGGTCTTCGATCATCATCTGGATCGTGGGTATGATGAAGGTCGCGGAAAGCCCGTGCGTGCGTGCGAACTCGGCGAAATCATAGGCCCCCATGATCTGCCTTGTCGCGCCCGAGGCGAGATCGATGGTGGGTGCGTTGGGCGCCGTGATGTCGAAGCCCTGCTCGGCCGTGATCCCGCCGGGATAGCGCAGGCCCGGGGTTTCAAGCTCGAAGATCACGTCATCGAAGCGCTCCCACGGCAAGCTTCCGATTCGCTCCCAGTCGGCGACGAAATTCACACCGAAATGCTCGAGCTTGACGCTGCGCTCCGCCTGCGACTCGCGCAGGATCAAGTCAATCGTGATCGACATGTTACACCCTCATAGTACCCCGACTGTAGGATGACCGGCATGCGGGCAGCCTGCAGGGTCGCATTCGGGCGAGAATGTGGTTCTCCTGTTGGATTTTAAGGGTTTTGCGCAGCCTGCGGCGCGGGCAGGGATGCCCATGGCCGGGCGCCCCCCTCGCGGGGCCGGGCGCCCTGTCGGCTCAGGCCGTGCTCAGGCGCGCGTTGCGGTGCGTGATCGCCGGGGCCTTGCCATGTGCCGCGGCCATGTCGCGCAGGGTTCGTGCGAAGGCCCGCGCGATCGGCTGGCCTGTCTCGTATTCGACAAAGAGGAACTGGCCGGCCGGGTTGACCTCGAGAAACCTGTAGCGCCCGTCGGGCGCGCGCCGGAAATCGAAGGCCCCGTAGACAAGGCGCAGCGCGGCCATCATCGCGCGAATGCCCGCGATAACGCCCGGCGGCAGCTCGATCGCGCGGATGGCGACATTGTGGTTCATCCGGAAATCATCGGCGTAATTGCCATCGCTCGTGTCGATTTCGGCCGCGAAGATCTCGTCCCCGATCACGGTCACGCGGATATCGCGGCCCTCGATGCGTTCCTGCAGGATCGTGGGGGCGTGGCGGATATTGGCGATCCGCGCACGCTCTGCCTCGCCGAAGCGGCGGGTCTCGCGCCAGTGGCGGGTGGTGGCCGCGAAAGGCTTGTAGATCACATCGCCGATCTCGGCGACGAAGGCTTGCGCGGCCTCGGGGCAATTGGTCACGCGGGTGAGCGGCGGGTCGAGCCCCAGATCTCCGGCGAGACGCAACTGCAGGCTCTTGCGGCTCGCGGCGGCATCCTGGACGGGTGGGTTGATCCAGCCCGCGCGCATCGCCTGCCACAGCCCGGCGAAGGCCTCGTCGCATTCGGCAAGCGCGTAATCCGCCGCCTGCAGCCCGGCTGCGAAACTGTAGGGTTGCGGGCGACGCCACCAGACGGCCCCGACCGCATCGAGGTCGATCTCGGTGCCGTGCGCATTGCGGAAGCTGAACGCGCTGCCCTGCGGCCCGTAGCGCAGATCGAGCGCGGCGCGGGCCGGGAACTCGCTCAGATCGAGCACACGCACCGGCACGTCCATTCGGTTGAGATGCGAGATGACCTCGCGGGAATGAATATCTTCGGGATGGGAAATGATCAGGATCAAGGCAGGCCTCGTTCGATGAGAGCAGAGTTTGTCCGGGCGCGCGAAAGCCAGAGGGACCCTGGGGGGGTGGCTTCCGCGCGCCCGCGCGATCAGCGGTCAGTAGGCCCCGCCCTGCGATCGGGCCACGGCGCTCTCATACTCGGCAACCAGCGTATCGAGCGCCTCTTGCATGGCGTCGATCCGCGCCACGAGGTCGGCGATATAGGCCGCCTCGTCCCCGCCCACCATGTCATCGAAACTGCGCCAGTCGGGCGCCTGATGATCGGTCGACAGCACGAAGGGCTGCGGTGGCTGGAACCTGTCCGAGACATGGGTGCCGGCGATATCCGCGCTGACCGGGGTGCCGGGCAGATCGGTGCGCGGAGTGGTCTGCAACTGGTCAAGCCGCACGGGCGTGTTGACCTGGTCGCGGATCACGGGGGTGGCAACCTGGTCGCGCACCGGGGGCGTGCCCGGCTGATCGAGCCTCACTGGTGTTCCCACCAGATCGCGCGCGAGCGGTGTGCCGATCTGGTCGATGGCGGGGCGCGTCACCGCGACATCGACGGCAGGGCGCGTCTGGATGAGAGTGATGCGCTTGTAGGCCTCCCATCCGCGGATGATCCCGTGCCCGGAATGGATGTCGAAGCCCGCAGGCCCGATATCCTTGCAGGTGGCGATCAAGGCCGACTTGATCTGTGCAGGCGAGCGCGACGGCTGCGCCTGCTTGAGCAAGGCCGTGATCCCCGCCGCGATCGGGCAGGCGGCCGAGGTGCCCGAATCAGAGTTGAAATAGCCCGTGAAATGCGTGACCGCGCAGAAATCGGGCTTGTCGGGCGCAAGTGAGGCCGGGCCGCGGCTGGAATAGCCGACGAGCTGCTCATTCACGTTGACGGCGCCCACGGTCATCACCTTGGGATGCCCGTTCGCCCCCCAGATGCTCTTGCCGGTGCCGGTATCCGACCCGCAGCGCCCGTCCGGGCAGGTATCGCCGCAATTGCCCGCGGCGAAGAGCACGATGATGCCCAGATCCACGGCCTCGGCCACCTTGCGGGTGAAGGGGTGGTTGGGGTTGCGCGCATAGGTCGTGTCCCAGCTTTCCTGGAAAATCCCCCAGGAATTGGTCAGGACCTGCGGCGTGCCGTCGGACTTGTACCGGTCGATCGCCCATTGAAACGCCTGCAAGGCCCGCGAGATGGTGCTGGGGCTTCCGCCCGAGCCGGATATGCGCAGGTCGTAAAGCTCTGCCTCCGGCGCCATGCCCAGCACGTCGGTGCCGCACATGTTGCCATGCTGGCCCCATTCCGACCGCGTGCCCCAGCTTGCCTCGGGCCAGCCGCCGACCACACGCTGGATGCGCCGGCTGGTCTGGCCCGCGATGACCGGCCGGCCCTGCGCGGTCATCCCGCTGTCGAGCACGCCGACCCGGATGCCCTGACCCCGGATGCCCTGCTCCCAGATCTGGTCGACCCCGTGATAGACCGCCACCTGTGCCATCGTCGCCTTCGGTGTGCCCGGGGTGCAATCGCAGGTGCCGAAGGGGCAGGTGCTCATGCCGGGGTTCTCATTGAATTCGACGTTGACGGGATCTTCCTCCGGCGATTTCCCGTCGGATTTCCCGCCCGCCTTGGGCTTGCGGGCAAAGGGCTCGATCCGCGTGTCCCTCCAGACATACCGCACGCGCGGATCATTCGACAGTTCCTGCAGTTCCTCTTCCGAGGCGACAGTGCCTCGCATGATATAGGTGTCGGGCAGGCCGGCCAAACCTTCCTCGTCGCCCCGGCCCGAACTCATTGGCACCGGTTTGAATTCGGGGTCAAGCTCCAGCACGCCGCCACCGAGGTTGCGTGCCGTGCTTTGCCCGAGGCTCGGCGACTCGCCGCGCTCGACCCGCATTTCGAGAAGGACGCTGATGCGGTCATCCTTGTCCCGAACCGGCTCATCAGATTTGTCAGTCATGTCACAGTCCTCCATGTTCGACGCAAATGCGTGAGGCACCTTGCAGCACGAGGCGTCGCTTCGGCGTTATGTCGGTGTTAGCGCAGCCGGGCTCCTCCTGTCCGGCCGCGTTCGGGCAGACGGACCCCGGCCATGATGTTCAGGGCGCAGGACGGCTAAGCTCGGCATGTCCGGCGTACAAGGCCTGGGTCTGGCGCGGGGCATGAGTCTCAATTCCCCTGGCCACCGCGCAGCGCAAGTCTACACCAAAAACAAGAAAGGGAATATGCCTTTTGCACCGTCAGGTTAGGCGCGGGAGGGGTGCGCGGCGGGCTTCAGCCGCCGATCCTGTCATGCGGGTCGAACCCGGCCTTGACGACGGCCTCGGTGCGGCAGTCGTCGCACATGGACAGAAGGGCGCGCCGCTCGGCGCCCTCCGGGCCAGAGAACATCCAGTGCCCCTCGAGCCGACCGAGCACGCGCTCGATGCTCGATCGCGTGCCGAATGGCTTGCCGCACTGCGTACAGGCGAAGGGCTCTTCTTCCTTGAGCACCCGGCGCGGTGCGCCAAGCGCGTCGAAATCGAGCTGCGGTGTCAGGCGCAGCGCGTCTTCGGGGCAGGTCTCGACGCAGATGCCGCATTGCACGCAGGCACTCTCGGAAAAGCGCAGCATCGGCATGTCGGGGTTGTCCGACAACGCGCCCGTCGGGCAGGCGCCCACGCAGGACAGGCACAGCGTGCAGGCGTCAAGGTCAAGCTCCACCCGGCCGAAGGGCGCGCCCTCGGGCAGGGCGATGTGCGCTGCAGGTTCTGGCGCCGTGCGGTTGAGTTCCTGCACCGACAAGAGCAAGAGGCCGCGCTTGTCCTCGGGCGGCAGGAAGCTCGAGCGTGTCGGCCGCACAGGCTGCGCCTTGCGCTGCCAGAGCGCGTCTTGAAGCGCGTCGGGATCATCGGTCTCGATCAGTGTGCAGGGCGCGGGCGGGTGCCCGGCTTCGGTCGCGATGAGGTTGACGAGGGCAAGCGTCGCCTCCAGCCCGTCGCGCGGATGCGCGGGCCGCGTGCGGTCGAGGATCACCACTTCGCCTGCGCCATAGGCGAGCGCCGCCGCCAGCGTCTCGGGCCCGATCTGGCTGATTTCATTCACCTGCAAGGGCAGGACATGCGCGGGCAGGCCGCGTCCGAACCGCGCCATCGCGTCGATCAGGGGGGTGCCGTGATCGGCGTCATGCAGAAGCAGGCTCGGCGCCATGCGCGCGCCCGCCTTGAACCACGCCCCGAGCCCCGCGCGCAATTGCTGCGCGAGCGTTTCGGCCTGCGGCAGCGCATAGGCGGCGGCGCCGGTGGGACAGACGGCGGCGCATTGCCCGCACCCCGCACAGATCGCGGGGTCGATCGCCACAGTGTCGCCGGCAGAGGTGATCGCACCCGTCGGGCACAGCGGCAGGCAGCGCGTGCAGCCTGTGAGCGTGTTGCGCGAATGCGCGCAGAGATCCGGCGTGAACTCGATGTATTTCGGCTTGTCGAAGGTGCCGACCATCTGCTGCGCGCGCGCGATGAGCCGCGCCACGGCGACCGGATCGCGCGGATCGGCCCGCAGATAGCCGGGCCGCAGCGCGTCCGCGGAAAACAGCGGCGTGTTGCCGGTCAGGTCGATGACCAGATCGCAGCGCGACACTGCGCCATCGCGCGCGTCTTCGAACGCAAGGCGCTGGCGCGATGAGGGTGCGGGCGCGGCATAGGCGTTCACGGTCAGCTCGAAGGCGCCCAGATGCCCCTGCGCCTTGACGATCCGGCCCTGCAGCACGGGCCACGTGGTCTGCCGCGGGGGCGTGACATCGACCCCCGGGGTCAGCAGCACGGTGATGTCGAGCAACTCGCCCAGATCGCGCGCCGCCTCGAGCGCCACCTCGTCGCGGCCCAGGATCAGCGTGACGCCCGCGCTTTCAAGCGAGACCACCTCGAAAGCGGCCGGCGCGATCTCGGCCATGGCGAGCAGCGCGGCCATCTTGGGCGTGGCGCGCGCGGCCTCGTCCGACCAGCCCGCGGTTTCGCGCAGATTGGCAAAGCGCAGATGGCCCGTGTATCCGTCGTCCTCGGCGATCTCGGTGAACAGCGGCGCCTCCTGCGTGCAGCCGACAGTGATCTCGGCGAACTCGCCCAGCGCCGCGCGGAAATGGTCGAGCTGCGCACGGCACAGTTGCGTGGCCGGCTGCGCGCCGGCACCGAGTGCGGCCGAATCGATGGGCATCGTCTGCTCGCAGGTGCAGGTGAGGCGGGCGGTCTTGCGTGTCTGCATGGGGCTTTGTCTTTGGCCTTGGGAAGGTCTATCTGGGAACAGATAAACAGGATGCCGGCGAATGTGTAGCACGCGCGGCCATCCGGGAGCAAAGGGGGTTGCATGTTGACCGATCACGAAACGACGACCCGGATCGCGTTGCCGCCGCCCTATCACCTGCATGTGACGCGCGGGCGCGACACGCTCGCCGAGGCTGCCGCGCGCGCCCCGAGCGAAGGCGCCGGCACGCTTGTGCTGCACCGCGCGCCGGGGTTGTTGTCCTTAGCGGTGGTGCTTGAGCCCGAAGAGCCCCTGGACGTGGCCCAGATGGCGTTCTGTCTGGGCATGGTGGCCCTCGGGGATGCGCTGGCCGCGCATTGCCCGCCCGACCGCGCAGTGCGTCTGGTCTGGCCCGACGAGATCCGCTTCGACAAGGCGCGCCTTGGCGGGGGGCGGTTCGCGATTGCGCCCGGCACGGGCCCGGGGGATGTGCCTGACTGGATGGTGTTCAGCGCAGAACTGATCGCGGATCGCGACCACATCGCGGCACCGGGCGCGTTCCCGGGCTCGACATCGCTGAAGGAGGAGGGCTTTGACCCGGCCGAGGATATCGTGGCAAGCTTCGCAAGCTACATGATGCTGTATTTTGACCGATGGACCCATGATGGGCTGGATGCCGTGACCAATCGCTACCTGATGCGTGTTGACCCGCCGATGCTGCGCGGCGTGCGTCGGATCGAGGGCGACCGTCTGGTCGAGATCCGCCCCGGGGACGGGGGCTGGCGCAGCCCGCCGCTGCTCGAGGCGATGAACGGCTCGGGCTGGCGGGACGACGGGGGGCCGATACTGTGACGCGGCTGTTGCGCACCATCCGGCTTGATGCGTCCGACACTGTCGTCTTCGCGCGCGCTGCCGCGCCCGGCGAATGGGCTGTCCCCGGCACCTTCCTGTTCTGGGG
>SLKB01000242.1 GCA_007134805.1 Paracoccaceae bacterium | reverse complement strand
GGCTCGTCGAGCAGCATCAGATCGGGCGCCTCGGCCAGCAATCGCGCCAGCGCCGCGCGCCGCCGCTCACCCCCCGAGGCGCGGACCGAATCAAGGGCAGGGTCGAATTCAAGCCCTTCCGCCGCCATCTCGATCCGGTAATGCTCGGCCGGATCGAGGTTGCGCGCTGCATAATCGCCCAGAGTGGCGCAGCCCGCGAAGTCGGGATCTTGTTCCATGTAGCCGACCGTGACCCCGGGTGCGAGCGCGCGCGTGCCGCGATCAGGCTCGACAAGCCCGGCCATAAGCTTCAACAGCGTCGATTTGCCCGACCCGTTGCGCCCGACCAGCGCCACGCGGTCATCCGGCTGGATGACCAGATCGAGACGGTCAAAGACCGGGTTGCCCCCATGCGTGAGCGAGATGTCCGAGAGTTGGAGAAGCGGTGCCTGTGCCATGGCCGCGCGTATATGCGCGGCGCTGCATCAGGAAAAGCGGATTTTCAGACCCGCTCGCCGCTGCGCCAGTCGAGCACGGCCTCGATGACCGCAGCAAGCGCGGCCAGATAGTCCAGATCGGAGGCAGGTGGCGCCGGTGCCGGCGCGCGCGCAAGTGCCGCGGCCATCAGCGTGCCGTTTCCCAGCCGCGGATGCGCAATGCCAAAGCCCCGACGGTAGCGGTCGGCATGCTCGGCCTCAGTCAGCAGACGCGCCGTCTCGGCGTCCCAATTGCTGCGCGGCGTGTCCACAAGCACACGCGCTGCGGCACAGATGTCACCATGTGTAATATCGCGCATTATCTTACTCCTTCTGATGCGCGCCGGGCCAGTGCGGCAAGATATCGGCTGGGGTCGGTTGCACGGATGGATCGCAGGATCCCGCGCGTCTCGGTCAGGCGGACGCGCGCGCTCATGCGAGCAACTCGATCCGCGCGAAAGGTCCGGGCCCGACAGTTTCGGAGAGTTGCGCAACCTCAAGGGTCAGGCCCATATGCGCCCCATCCGAGGCTTGCGCGGCGGCAGAGTAGGTCCAGAGGGGGCTCGCTACTTCAACCTCGCGCAGGATCTCGCCATTCCTGCTCACCCGCACAAGATAGCGTTCGAACGCTTCGGCAAGAGGGACTTCGGCCACGGACCAGGTATCGCCGCCGCGGCGGGTCCTCCGCACCCAGGACAGGTCCAGTGCACCATCCGTGCGCCGGGTCGCGCGCAGATGCGCCGGCCGGTAAGGGCGCAGCCCTGCGCCTTGGAACACGGCCTCTAAATCGCGATGGCTCGGATCGCCAAGGGCCTGCATTGAGGGTCCGATGCGATAGGTGCGCAGCACGCCCAGGCCATCGAGCGGCAGCGATAACTGCTCCAGCCGCTCATCGATCATCACGACCAGCGCGCCGGGCGCCCAGAGCGCGGGCATCACCCCGTCAGTGCCCTGCTGGCCCCGCAGCCGACGCTGGATGTCATAGAGCCCGGGCGCGACGAGCACGGCCTCGCAGAACTGCAGCAGTTCCCAATCGCCCCCGTCACCGATCGCCATCAGATTGGCCCCACCCAGCACTTGCGCCGGGCTTGCGCTGTGCAGCGCGCCGCTTATCATTCGCACCCGCAATGGCGCGCCGCGATCCCACAGACCGGCTTGCGCGGCGCTCAGGGCGGTTTCGGTCACGCCGACTCGCGCGGGGCTGCCGAGAAGCGCTTCGAGCGTGAAGGCGTCGACGCCAGTGTGGCGATGAACGGCCACCATCCCGGGCCAGACCCGCGCCGTGGCCGCGACCCATGGGGCCTGCGGGGGCTCCTCGCCGGTGATGAGGGGCAGGTCCATGAAAACCGGCTCGACAGTCGAGGGCGGCAAGTAGGGCGTGAGCGGGGTGCCTTTCCGATCGGTGTCGCCCCAGTGATAGAGCGCATCCTCGATACGCGTCGCCTCGATCTCGCGCGCCCCGCGCAGAGTGGCACGGTCGATCCGCCAGAGCCCGCGCTTGCCCTCGACCTGCAGCGCCACGACATCGCCCGCGCCCAGCGGGCAGGAGGGCGGCAGCGCAAAACGGGCCGTGTCGCGGGCGATGCGCGCCTCGGTCAGCCAGCGCTCGGCCATCAGCCGCGCCTCGCCCTTGGTCATGACCAGGGGCAGATCCGAACTGGTGGCGCGCGTGGCGCTTTCGTCCGGGTAGATCGCCTCGGCGATGCGGTTCTCGAAATCGGCGCCTTCCTCGACAAAGGCGAGGCGCACGCGCCCGCTCATTTCAGCGTCAGGCGCGCGCGTGAGCGTCAGATCGCCCCCTGACCGCGCGGCCAGATCCGTGAGCGCCACCTCGGCCGTGACGCGGCCACTGCGCATCCGGAAGCACACGCCGCCGTCACGCTCGACCGCCTCGACCCCATGCGCCAGCATCAGGGTCTGCAGCATCGATCGCGGTGTCTCGGTCGAAGGCACGGCGAAGCCGCGCACGACCCCGTGGACATCGCGCGTGTCGACCTGCGAAAGCCCCGCCCAGGCACAGATCTCGGCAAGCAGAACGTCGAGCGGCTGGGCCGTGGCCCGCCCCGTGATCCAATGCCCGCGCGCCCAGTTATCACCATCCGTCCAGAGGGCACGATTGCCAGGAAACCACGGGTAGGGCCGCGCATCCCAGGCCCAGAGATGCGCCCGCGCCATATCGACCATCGGCCCGCCGTAAAGGTCCGAGAGCGGGTTGTTGGCCGGATCCGCCCAGTAAGTGTTCACCGCGCGGATATACTGCATCTGGATCGCATCATCGCGCCAGCCGCGCGAGAAATGGGGCGCGAAGGATTCCGAGGATTTCGGATCGACAAACACATTCGGCTGGTTGGTCCCGCGGTCGATGGCCGCGCAGCCGTATTCGGTGAACCAGAAGGGCTTCGAGCGCGGCTGCCAGGGCGTGGGCTCGGTTGCGCGCACACCGCCGACCCGGTCATGGTGTGGGTTGTCCCACCAGTTGCGCAGATCCTTGACGCGCCAGATCCAGTCCTCGCCCCAACTGCTTTCGTCCCGGATCGGCGTGCGGATCTGCTGAGCGCGGTCAGCGTCGGAGGCGTAGAACCAGTCGTACCCCTCACCGCCAGCAACGTTGCCCCGCAGGTAGTCGAGATTGTAGATCGAGCCCCAACCCGCATCGAGATGGTCATCGCCATCACGCCAGTCCGAGAGCGGCATGTAATTGTCAATGCCTATGAAATCGATGTTGGCATCGGCCCAGAGCGGATCGAGATGGAAGAAACGATCACCCTCGGCCGTCATGTAGCCGAAATACTCGGACCAGTCGGCGGCATAGGTGAGCTTGGTGTTCGGGCCAAGGATCGCGCGGACCTCGGCCGCCAGATCGATGAGCGCGGCTACAGCCGGGAAGCTGTTGGCAGCCCCCCGGATCTGGGTGAGCCCACGCATTTCCGAGCCGATGCAGAAGGCGCTGACCCCGCCGGCAGCCGCACAGAGCGCCGCCTGATGCAGGATGAAGCGCCGATAGCGCCATTCATCGGGCCCCGAATAGCTGACCTTTCCGTTTGCGATGGTGAAATCCTGCGCGCGGGCCGTGCCGAAGAATGCGGTGACCTCGGCGGCAGCGGCGGCGGTCGCATCGCTGCTGCCGGGCTGGCCCGGGGCTTTTGCCGTGGTAATTCGCCCGCGCCAGGGCAGCGCTGGCTGGTCGGGCGCATCGGAATACGGATCGGACAAACTGTTTTCGGGCAGGATCTCCATCAGGATGAAGGGGTAATAGACCACCTCCTGACCTTCGGCATGGGCGAGCTTGATCGCAGCGATGACCGACGCATCAGAGGGCGTGCCACCATAGGCCGGGCGCCCTTCGAGACGCGCGACCTCGGTCGCCGTGATCGCGGAGCGTCCGGCGACCCACCAGGGCTGTCCCTCGGCGATGCGGCGGGCGTATTCGATCTTCGGGGCGATGCGACAGTGGGTCGCGCGCAGATCGTCACCGAACCACGAGACGATCATCAGCATGGAACTGCAGTTCGGCAATTCGCGGCGCAACGCCTCGATCGAAGCGGCGATGTCGGTCTGCCCGGTCGGCGAGTTGAGATTGACCACCTTGCGTTCGGGCCCGGCCACGCGCGCGGCGAAGGGCGCAGGCGCAGGTGTGCCGGCCTCGGGAAGATCGCGCACGTAAAGCGGCTTTGTGGCCAGCGAAAAATCGCCCGAGCCCGGCATTAGGGCAACCGCGCGGATGTGATCTGACAGGGTTTCGTCCTGCGCAGCCTGCGCTGCGCGCATCACCTCGAAGCCCAATTGCGGCACACGATTGCCGAATGCACCGAGTTCGAGATCCTCGATCACGACATAGGCGATCCCGCGATAGGCGGGCACCTGGCCCGCGCCCTCAATCGCCTCGATCAAGGGATCGGGCAGTTGATCCTCATGGCCATGGTAGATGCGCAGATTGAGATCTGCGGGCGCGATTTCCTGCCCATCCGCCCAGATCCGCCCCACGCCAAGGATCGGCCCTTCGCAAAGTGCCACAGCCAGCGAAATCGAATAGCTGTAGTCGCGCACCTTCGGCTGGGGCGCAATCTTGCCGCCACCGCCGCTGGTGCGCACACGCTCGCAGAAGCGGCTTGACCAGATGACCTGCCCACCCAGACGCACGCGCCCCCAGACCCGTGACACTGGTGCGCCCTCGAGCGCGCCGGTCACGCGCAACTGCTCAAGGCGTCCGCGCTCCACCACTTCGGAGCCGCTACCGAGCAGGCGCTGGTCGATCACACGCCCGACAGTTGCACCGACGGCCCGCCCGATCACCAGCCCCGAAAGCCCCATGACCGAGCCGCCGAACCCAGATCCGACTGCCCCGCCGACCGCCGATAGCACCAAGGTCGCCATGATCTATACCGTCTCTTCTTGCAAGGGCGGGAAGTTGAACCGCGCAACGATCCTGCGCGCCCAGGGTCGCGAGAGCGGGGCCAATGTCACACCTGCCCGCGGACAGGCATGGATGAAGGCCCGCCCATTGTCGCATTGCACCCCCAGATGCTTCGCAAGCGCCTGCGACTGAAGCCGGAACAACAGCACCTGCCCGTCGGCGGGCTGGGCGGCAGGGACAAGATGTCGCGCGAGCCCCTGCCAGAGGGTTTCGACCGGTCCTGTTTCCGCCCAGCTCGGCGAATAGGCGAGCAGCAACTCGGGCTCCGCACCGTGGCGCGCGCGCCAGATACCGCGGATCAGCCCCAGACAATCTGCTCCGGCACCTTTGCTGGCAGCGCGGTGATGATAGGGCGTGCCCAGCCAGTCGCGAGCGAGGGCGACAACCGACTCGCCAGTGCTCAACTGCGCCATGATCCCCCCGAATGCGGCTGTCCGGCCTTGGGATAGGCGGTCATCCAGTCCTCGCCTGGAATATGTGGAAAGCCACGAAAATTCAGGAAGTTGGAGAATTTCGTTCGACATGTCGTGGCTTGCCGGTCGCACCCCGCCTCAAGCCGGATCAGATCACCCGGCACCGTCTGCGCGCGCAGACTGTCCCAGAGCGAGACACTGCGCGCGCCCTCACTGATCTGGTCAAGGCGCACGAGGCCCACGAGTCCGGCTGCCGCACCCGTCTTCACGATCAGCCGGCCATGCGCGAACCATCCCTGCGCGAACTCCGTGACCGGCTCGAAGGTGAAATCCTGCCCGTTGCTCGAGGCCACAAGCGGCAGTTCGACCGAGTAGCCGGGGGTGTCGAGATCGAAGCGGCACGCGGCATCGCCAAGGCAAGCGGCACAAGCAGCGTGATAGACGCGCCCCTCGGGCTGGCGCAGCGCCTCGCTCAGTCCGCGCAGTTCGGCCCGGAAGGCCCCGCCTTCGCGCGTGATCTCGCCGAGATGGCCCGAGAAGATCTCGCGCCGCTGCGCGACCGCAGCCCAATTGACTTCCCAGATCCGAATGCGCGCGCCATCATAGCGCCCGGCGGCGATGTCGGTCTCGGTCAGCCCCGCGTCGCGCAATGCGCCTACAGCCTCGGAGTTGTCGACCGCAAGCCCGGTCACCTGTTCGAGCGCGCGGGCGGACAAGCCTGCATCCGCCCGGAAGGTGATCCCTTCGAAAACCAGGTCGCGATCATGATCCGTGAAGCCCAGAACCTGCCCGTCCTTGCGCAGAAGCGCCCAGGCGCGCGCGATGGTCGTGGCGCCAGTCGCCAGGTGCTCCTCCAGGCTCATAGCCGCACCTCGACCACCGGAACCTGCGGCACCTGACCGGCCTTGAAACTCGCGACCGAGACCTGAACCATATCCGTGTCAAAGCGCACCGGCACGTCGAACTCGAAACCTGCGCGGATCTCGGCCCCGGTCCCGGGCGCCTGTACAAGCATCGCGCGCCCCGATGTCGGATCGACAGAAAAATCAACGCCTTCCGCCAACTCGACGCCATCGCGCGCGACCTGCACGGTGCCCGCCACGGGTTTGGTGATCGTGCGGAAATAGGTCTGTGCGCCCGAGGCATAGGCCTTGCGCAGCTGAAAGACCTGCGTCTCGCCATCGCCGGTGCCGAGAAGCTGGTCGGACGACGACAGCGCTCGGGATGCAGGGGCCGACCGGAAATCCGCCCAGTCCTTCCAGCGAAACGCGTGCAGCATACCCTGCCGCGCCTCGAAAAACGCGATCACCTCTTCCAGATCGTCAAGGGCGCGCAGCCCAAGGCCCGCATCATAGCGCCGGCGCGACTGGGCCCATGGGCTGTTGCGCTCTTCGTGACCATTGGCGAGTTCGACGACCTCCGTGCGGCGCTCGGGGCCACCCAGCGCGCCGAAGCCCAGATGCGTCGGAAAGCGGATCTCATGGAAAGCCATTCTGCGCTCCTTGTTCAGCGATTGCGCTGGCCGCGGGCCATCAGCCGGCTCATCTGTGCCGCAATCTGGGTTTGCGAGCGCTCGAAGCCTGCGACATCGGGGGTCGAGATATTGAAGGTTACGTTGATCGCCTGCGTATTGCTGCCAGCGGCACGCACGCCAAGCGCCCCGTCCGGCCCACGCGCAAGCGGCATGATCGCTTCAGGGCCCGCCTCACCCATGAGCCCCGTCCCGCCGCGCATCGGAAAGGCCGTCGCCTGGCTGATCACACCGCCCTTGGCGAAGGGCATCACGCGACCGGCACCAAAGGCGCCACCTTGCGCCAACGGCATGATCGAGCCCATCGCACCAGCAACCCCCTGTGCCAGGGCACCGCCAAAGGCAGTCTGCACCGGGCGCATGGCCGTGTTGTAGACCGAGTTCACCATGCTCTGCGCGACCTGACGCAACGTATCCTGCAGCCGGTTGCCGTCGAAGATCACCCCGTCGAAGGCTCGCCGCAGCCCGAAAGAGAAACTCCGCGACAGGCCCTCGACTTCGCGCCCGGTGAAGGTCAGGTTGCGGCCAAGCCCAAACAGTTCTTTGTCGAACTCTGCGACCAGACCCGAGGTCTGGCCAAGGCGCGACTCGAGCGCTTCGATGTGGGCTTCGATATCGCTCAGTCTGGTCATTGCTCAGCGCCTTTCACTATGTCGGGGAAACGCGCCGCGAGGTCTTCCAGCCGAGCGCGGCTCAGCGGGCCGGGCGCGCCGTCGAGCCCGGCCATGATCATCAATTCGACCGGCGTCAGTGCCCAGAACTCGCGCGGGCTCAGGCGCAGCTCGCGCAGCCCGAGCCGCATCAGCGCCGGCCAGTCGAGCGCGGGCCGCACGCTCATGCGGGCGGGGTGAAGGCGCGCGCCAGAAGCTGCGCGGCACAGCGCGCGGCGGCGTGCAGCCCACCTTCGATCTCGACTGCCGTGAGGTCTTGCGCCTGTCCCTGCCAGCCACCGCCGCGCAGGCCCGCAACCAGAAGGGCCAGAACATCGCGGCTGGAAAAGC
>SLKB01000191.1 GCA_007134805.1 Paracoccaceae bacterium | reverse complement strand
CGCCGAAGAGAATGTGATCATCCGGGATGGAACATCTACGCGCTGTGGCTTGCTGCGGGGCACGAGATCATCGTTCCCAGCGAAGTGGAAATGGAGCTGTTCCGCGCCCACACCTAACCGACCCGCGAGTTGTATCTCGAAGCCCTCGGCGAAGCGGGAACCGAGTTCTTCGCCGCCTTCGAGGCCGCCTTCGAGGCCTCCGTCGAGCGTGCCAAGGCGCAGGTGGACAGCGCTCGCGCACCCGCCATGCGCTGAGGTGTGCATGGCCTGAACTGGCACAAGGGGGCGCGCGCTCGGTCAAGGGACCGGTCGCGACCTTTTCCATGGACGTCGAAACTGCAACAGCGGCCTCAATGCTAGACACCGACAGACCTACCCGTGCGCGCGCGGCGCGCGTGCAGCGCCATGGCATTGGGGCCAAGGCACCGAAGCCCCAATGCGCCCCGCCAGCCCCAAGCCGCGCAGCCACGATGATCGGCCCGACTGCGGGCCGTTTCTGGGTGGCCTGGGCGGTCCCAATTTCGCGCGCAACCTGCGTGGGGAGTTCGACCGGTGGCAGCTTGATCCCGGCCGGCATGGCACGCGGGCAAGCTGCAGCACGATCTGGGCTGTTCCCTTCAGCGTGACGTGTGTGCTCTGGTGATACCGCGCGTCCGGGCGCAGGATCTCGGGTAGAAATGCGGGCGGTCGTGTGCGCCGGGCCAGACCTGCGGTTCCAGCGCGATGCCTGCGCGGCACGTCATCAAAGCCGATCACACCGCCCTTCGGCAGCGTGTCCGCGGTGAAGACCTGTAGTTCGGGTTCGGTGGTCGCAAGCTCAATCGTGATCCCGGAGTGCACGCTGTCGAGCCACGGCACCGGGCGCAGCGGAACACGGTCGGGCGAGAGGCAGAAATTGTGACCGACCTCGGCGCCCGCCATGCTGCGCGGGGCGCGAAAATCGAAATCGGTTTTCACGACGGTGTGCGGCGCGCCCGTGAGGATCATCACCGCGCCCACCTGAACATAGGTGTTCGCGACGATGCGCTGCCGGTGCGCGCCAATGTCTCCGCTGTCATCGGGCCGGTAGAAACTGTGCTGGGGAAAGCTGCACGGCGTGGCGCAGTCAGTGGTGGAGGTGATCTCGAACCCCAGCGCGGGACCGTCGGGCGTGATCTGCAACTCTACGTCAAGCCGCCTTGAAAAGCCGCCCTCTGCATCTGCCATCACCAGCGCCAGCCGTTCGGTCGCGTGGTCGCGGATCTGCCACAGCTTCTGCACGCCGCCCTCAAGGCCGACGTGCAGGCGGTTGCGTCCGTGGCAGTTGCGCGAAAGCGTATGATCGTGCCCGTCCAGCCGGAACCGCGCGCCGTCGATAAGGTTGGTGAAGCGACCGACCATCGCTCCGAAATATGCCATTGGCTGCAGATAGGGCGCCAGCCTCGGTGCACCCAGCGTTGGCGGATGCGCCACGCCCGCCAGCCGAAGATCCTGGACAATAGCGCCAAGGGTCAGCACCTGCACACGCAACGCGTCATTGTGAAGCCGCGCGCGGCGCACGTTGCGCCCGTCGGGCAGGGTGCCGAAACGCTCGATCATCCGGGGCCTCGCTTTGCTGGCGTCAGACATCCACCTGATACTTGGCGGCGTCGGTATTCACCCGGGACAGGCGCAGATCGATCGGCGCGCAGGCGTAATCAAGCGCCACGCGGCAAATGCGCAGAAGCGGCGCGCCGTGGGCAAGGACCAGTTCGTGCGCGCAAGGCGCATCGGCGGCGCTGGCGCTCAGCATCGCGCGCGCATGATGGAAGGTTACGCCATAGTCGGTCTGGTAAAGCTGTTAGATTGTGTTCGGCAGGATCTCGCGGGAATGTTCCAGCGCGCCGAAGCGTGAGCCGATTAGCAGGATACCTCAAGGCTACCCTGACTGCCATCGCCAACGGCCATTCGCAAAGCTGCCTCGACGCGCTGCTACCGTGGAACTTCAAGCCGTCAAGCTAAGCCGCCAGTGGTGTCCAGCGAGCGCTTACAGATCGAGCTTCGTGGTCTGCTGCAATCCTTAAGCCCCACTGTGCTGGCCCTGACAGCGGCGTTGCTGTGGTGGAACGGCGTTTTTACACCGCTACGGCCATGCTGGGCTTCAACATTGCGTGCCGGTGTCGACGCAGTCGGCGCAGGCGGTGCTCTGGGCCGAAGCCCGGATAAGCGACGCTACTTTCCGGCGCCGGCTGAAAAAGCTGGCGCTGCTGCTGGGCCTGGGCACGTTCGCCTCGGCGCCCGCGTAGCGGCGTGGGAAGGGTGCTCAGGCTTCCGCCACATGGACCTGTACGCGCTGTGGAGCAGTGTTCGCGAAACCACCCAGATTGTGCGGAGGGCTCATCGGCTGGCTGTTCCCGTTAGCATCCGTGGCCCGGCAGACGAGCACGTGCATACCGGAGGTGGCGGCCCAATCGATTTGCCAGCTGGTCCAGGCATAGATGTCCGGGCGCGGGCGGAGCGTGGCATCGGCCCACTGGCCGTCCAGCAGTACCTCGACCCGCGCGATGGGCACGCCGCCGCCGGACCACGCGCGCCCTGACAGCCGTACCGGCCCCGGGCGCAGCCATCGCGTGCGGGTGAACCAGTCGGGGACGCCGGGCGGTTTCATCAGTGACCGCACTTGAATGCTGGTGACAGGCTCGCCAGGGTCATCCTCGTGCTGGCGGAAGCGGTAGGTCTGCACCTGCTGAAAACCCTGGTAGAAATGCTCCAGGGCCTCGATCCGCGTCAGCCACTTGACCGATGCCATGCCATACCAACCCGGCACGATCAGTCGCAGCGGCGCGCCATGCTGCGGTAGAAGCGGCGCTCCGTTCATTCCCCAGACCAGCATCACGTCCAGTTCGGCCAACTGCTGCGGCGTCAGGCTGCGCCCGAAGGGGTGCGGTACCCCCTTGTCGAAGCCCGTATCAGCGCCGATGAACGCAAAGTCCAGCACTCCGGCGCGCGGGCCGGCGCGCGCGATCAGTGGTGCAAGCTGCGTGCCGGTCCATTCGCTGGTGCCTACTGCCTCGTGCATCCATGGCATCGATACCGGGCGCGGGTGCATCCCCGCGCGCCCGTTGCCGGCGCATTCCAGCGTCACCGCACGGCTGATCGCGGGGAGGGCCATGATCTCGGCCATGCTCAGCCGGAAGGGCGTATCAAAGGCGCCCGCGAAGTCCAGCATATGGGCGTCGGCGTCTATCAGCGGCACGTCGAAATGGGTGAGCAGGTAATGCGTGCCGGTGGGGGTAATGTCAGCGTCCAGCAGTTCCAGCAGCGCGCCCGAGTTGCGGTTCGCCAGCCCCAGTTCGGAGCGCGAGAACTCGGGCGGTTCGCTCCGCAGCGCGCCAGGGTTGAAGGGAGATACATCCATCAGATCACCTCGTCGGTACGGTCGTCGCTTTCGCCGTAGCGTTTCAGTACCGCCGGCCGAGTGCCTTCGTAGACGCGGCCGATCCCTTCGGCGATCTTCGCGTTTTCCCGCTCGAACAAACAGGTGCCGTCCATGTCCGAGGCCACGATGAACGGCCCCATCCGGTTGCAGCGGATCACCCACATGGCCTGCGCGAGGCCCAGTTCTTCATGCCAGTGGACGGCTTCGACCTTTTCGACCCCGCGGCCCAGCAATGCGCCGGTACCATAGCCTACGGTGGACAGATACACCGCGCCATTGGGCACGAAGAAGGACTTGTAGTCCTTCGATGACATGCCCCCCTTGCCGATGATCAGCCGCGCGCCGGTCTTCTCCATCCATTCGGGCAGCCACTTGGCAAAGCGGAAAGACGCCGTGGCCGTCACCGCACCCATGCTGAAGCTGCCATCGGCGTTGATCCGCGCGGCGGGCGAGCAGTGGAAGTTCGCGGCACTTTCCGAGGGCAGTTCCATCGGGATGTTGGCCTTGTCCTCCAGCGCGCGCATGTAGACGCCTTCGCGCGCAGTGTACATCAACCCGTCAAGATAAACGATGTCGCCCAGCCGAAGCGCGGCGATGTCTGCGTCCGTCGGCGTGGTCGATAGGGTGATTTCGCGAATGCTCATTCCGCAGCCTCCCGCGTCGGTTCCCAGTCGATGGTTTCGCGGCGCATGTAGGGGGTGAACCAGTCGGGGTCGGTGCGGAACTCCACCCGCCCGTCGGGCCACAGCCGCGCCACCGCGCGGCGCGAGGACAGGCAGAACGCGTGCACCGACATCGGCATTCCACCTGTATGGCAATAGCCGACCTCGATGTTGCACTGGATCACCATATTCTTGCCCACAAAGCCCATCGCGCCCATGCCGATGGAGTTGCCAAGCTCCTTGAACTCGTCCTCCATCGCCGCAATGCGCGGGTCGGGATTGCGGCTGCCCACCGTGCGCAGCACCGAAGCGCGCTTGCCCAACGTCATGCAGGTATCCTTGGACCCGCCCAGCCCGATGCCGATGATGGCGGGCTGGCAGGCCAGCCCGCGCTTGCCGAACGCCATCAGGCTGTCCAGATAAAACCGCTTGATTCCCTGAATCCCGTCCGACGGGAACAGCATCCTGTAATCGGTGCCGAAGAGTCCCCCCTTGTGCACGGTGATCAGGTCGATCCAGTCGCCCGAGGGTTCAAAAGCGTACTCGATCTCGGGCGCGCCGATTCCCACATTGTTGTCGTGATCGGTACGCCACAGCGGGTGCACCCGGTTGGGCCGCAGCGGCACGTCGAAGGTTGCCTGTGCGGTCGCGCGCCGCAGGGCGTTTTCCAGTGCCGCCATGCCGCCTTCGACGCGCGCGTCATTGCCCAGCTTGACGAACCAGCGCGGCACGCCTGTGTCGCCGCACATGGCGCTGCGATCTTCCTTCGCGGCCTCGTAATTGTCCAGCATGGCCTTCAGGACGAAAGACGACAGGTCGCCTTCCTCGGTCGCGGCGGCGCGCTTGAGGCCGTCGAGGTAATCCTCGGGGATCTCGATGGCGGCCTTGGCCATCAGCTCTTCGGCGGTGCGCTGGAGCGTGGCGAACTCGATCATGCGTGCCTCCCTTTGATTGGGCGTCACTGCGCGGCGACGAGGGTTTCGGGCGCGCCGTCGGGCAGAACGGTCTCGCCCGGGCGAACGATGGTGAACCGTACCGGCTCCCGGCTGACCTCGACCGCCGCGCCGGGCTGGCGCGCGACGGTGAACCAGCTGTCCTCCATCGCGCCGGGGTCGGGGAAATCCTCGCGGTAGTGGGCGCCGCGCGAGTTGTCTCGAGCCAGTGCCGCGCGGGTGATTACCTCGGAGATGTCGCAAAGCGAGCGCAGGTTGAGCCAGTCATGCCACGTCAGGTTGAAGGCGAGGCTGTCGGAGGCGACGCCCGCGTCCATCAGCGCGTCCGACACTTCTGCGATCCCCGCCAGCCCGCGTTTGAGCCCTGCTTCGGTGCGCATGACGCCGACTTCCTCCCACATCACCTCCTGCAACTGCTTTCGCAGCGGCTGGATAAGCCCCGGCGGGTTCCGGAACGGATGGCAGGCGCGGGCAATCTCGGCATCCAGCACCTCGGGGTCAGGTTCGCGTAGGCCGCCCATCCCGCGGATGTCCGCGGCCATCACATCGCCCGCGATCCCGCCGAAGACAGTGGAATTGGCCACGCCGTTCCCGCCCAGCCGGTTGGAGCCATGCGCGCCGCCCGCGTCTTCGCCCGCGACATACAGCCCTTCAAGTGCAGTGCGCGTGTCCACATCGACAACCACGCCGCCCATGAAGTAATGGGCCGTCGGCACCACCTCGACCTTGCCGCCGGCCAGATCGAAACCGCAATCGGCGCAGCGCTTGACCATGCCCGCAAATTTCTTTGCCACCCACTCCGGGCCCAGATGCGCCATAGAGATGAACACGCCTTCCTGTTCCGGGTTGTTGTTCTTGCGCATCTCGGCGTAAATGCCGCGGCTGACCACATCGCGCGTAGCGCGTTCGCCCTTGGCGTCGTAGTCAAACATGAAGCGCTGCCCGGCGTGGTTGATCAGTTGCCCGCCCGCGCCACGCAATCCCTCCTCCAGCACGGTGCCGGTCATGCGGGTGTGATCGCCCGCCAGCAGGCCGGTCGGGTGGAACTGCACCATTTCCATGTCGCGCAGCGGCAGGCCCGCGCGCAGAGCCATGGCCAGGCCGTCCATCGTCTTGTCGCCGCTTGGGGTGTGATACCTGTACATGGTGGGGCCGCCGCCTGTGGCCAACAGCACGGTTTTCGCCCGCACCAGCCGGAACTGACCGGTGCGCATGTCGATCATCAGCACGCCCGCCAGCGCCGCGCCGTCGCGCGTGGGGATCAGCCCGATCGCGCGGTGATCCTGCAGCTTTTCGACCGGACGGGCGAGCACCTGCTCCATCAGGCGGTTGATGATCTCGATACCTGTCAGATCGGCCTTGTGCACGGTGCGGTCGGCGGTCTGGCCAGCAAACGCCTTCTGGTGCAGCGTGCCGTCGGGGTTACGATCGAAGAAGCAGCCGAGTTCGTTCTCAAGTTCATGGATGCGCACCACCGCCTGTTCGCACAGCCGCCACGCCATATCCTGATCGGGCAGCCACTTGCCGCCCTGGATGGTGTCCATGAAGTGCCTTTCGACCGTGTCGGCGCCGCCCAGCGCGACGTTATAGCCACCCTGGACCATGCGCGTGCACCCGCATTTGCCGATCAGCCCCTTGACCGCGATGGTGACACGCGTGCCCTCGGGCGCCGACTGCAGCGCGTGCAGCGCCCCGAACAGCCCCGCGCCGCCTGTGCCCAGGATCAGGATGTCGGTGTCGTGGCAGTCGATGTCGCGCAAGGAGGGCATGTCAGATTGCTCGCATCAGGAATAGGGTGGAGACGAGAAACGCCCCGGCCGTGGCGGCAGCTGCAAGGCTTTTCTGCGAGGCCGACCACGGCAGCCATTCAAGCGCCATCAGCCGCAGACCGCCGAAAAAATGAACCGCCAGCAGGAACACCAGGCCGGTTTCGGCCAGCTTGACGATCGGCAGTCCGGTAAGCGTCAGAAACGCGTCCAGCCGCGCAGGGTTGGCTAGCGCCAGCGACAGCACCCAGAAATGCGCGGGCAGGAACAGCGCCAGCCCCAGCCCAGACAGCCGGTGCAGGATATAGGCCAGCCACAGCGGATGCGCCCGCGAAATGGCCTTCATGATAAGCCCCCTGCAGTGACGGCGTAGACTGCGTGCGCGCCCATTGCGAACAGGATCACGCCGATCACGGCAGCGGTGGTGTTCAGTGACCGGCCACGAAAGCCCGCCCATTCAGACAAGATGGTGCGCAGTCCAAGCGCGGCATGGACCGACACCGCGATCACGAACATGCCGTAGAAGGCGAACCAGAACACTGATCCCTGTGTGCGGCCCAGGATATCGACCGCGGTCAACCCGCCCTGTATCGTGTAGATGATCAGCCCCAGATGAACCAGCACGAAGGGTGCCATCACCAGCGCGCTAAGCCGCTGTGCCATATACAGGTGGACTTCGTGCATCACCCGGCCTTTCGGAAAAAGCGCCGTGCCGCCGCGCGCTTCAGCCCGGCGATTGCAGACATCGGATCCAGATCATTGGGGCAATAGACGGTGCAAGACCCCATCGAATGACACTCCGTGCACCCACCCGGACCCGTCACTGCGTCAAGGATCGCGTCGCAGTCGGCTTCCTTCGAGTCGTTGAGCAGCGTCCAGGCGCGTTGCAACGCCGCCGGGCCAAGATAGTCAGGATTGCCAGTTACCGTGTCGCAGGCCGCGTAGCACACCGCGCAGTTGATGCATTCGATTCCGGCGCTGGCCTGCGCACGCTCTGTGCTGTCAGGGTCGATGCGTGCGATGGGCTCGTGGCGTGTGCGTGTGGGGTGGTGGCGTCCCTCGGCCGCCACCCACTTG
>SLKB01000318.1 GCA_007134805.1 Paracoccaceae bacterium | reverse complement strand
GGGGTGATCACGGTGATGGCCGCGCTCGCGCTGCTGATGGCGGCGGTGAACATATTCGGCGGGTTCATGGTAACACGGCGCATGCTCGCCATGTTCCAGAAGTCCTGACAGGCAAGGGGAAGTAGAAATGGATTACGGTTTCACGATTGCGGCCTATGCTGTCGCAACTGTCCTCTTCGTCCTGTCCCTTGGCGGTCTGTCTGGTCAGGAGAGCGCAAAGCGCGCGATCTGGTATGGGATCGCCGGCATGACGGTCGCGGTCGTCGCGATGATGGTCGGGCCGGGCTCGGGGCTTTGGGCCCTGTCGCTGGTGCTGATCGCCATTGGCGGTGTGGTCGGCTGGCAGCTTGCCACGCGCGTGCAGATGACCCAGATGCCGGAGCTCGTGGCGATCATGCACAGCCTTGTGGGGCTTGCCGCCGTTTTCGTGGGCTTTAACGCGCATCTGGAGATCGGTCGCGTGGCGCACGCTTTTGCGTTAGAGGGTCTGCCCTTCCCGCAGCCTGAGGGCCCGATGACGATGCAGGCCTATGAGCTCTGGCTGGGCCTCACAGATTTCGCAGCGATCATCGGCAAGAAAATTGCGGTCGAGGTCACGATCCTGCGCATCGAATTGATGATCGGGATCTGGATTGGCGCCGTGACCTTCACGGGCTCGGTCGTGGCTTATGGCAAGCTCGCTGGCCGCATCGGCAGTACACCTGTGCAACTCCCAGGCGGGCATATGCTGAACGCCGGAGCGGCCATATTGTCGCTCGTCTTCGCCGGGCTTTATCTCGCCTTCGCCGACAGCGGCTTCATGGCCGTCTTCTCGCTTCTGATGCTCACGGCGCTTGCGCTCTTCATCGGGTATCACCTGATCATGGGGATCGGCGGGGCGGATATGCCCGTGGTTGTGTCGATGCTCAACAGCTATTCCGGCTGGGCGGCGGCCGCGATCGGGTTCAGCCTTGGAAACGAGTTGCTCATCGTCGTTGGTGCGCTCGTGGGTTCGTCGGGGGCGATCCTGTCCTACATCATGTGCAAGGCGATGAACCGAAGCTTCATCAGCGTGATCTTGGGCGGCTGGGGCGGCACCTCCGGCCCGCAGCTTGCAGTCGAGGGCGAGCAGATCGCGATTGACGCAGGCGGCGTGGCCTCGGCGCTCAATGACGCCGACAGCGTAGTGATCGTGCCGGGCTACGGGATGGCTGTGGCGCAAGCGCAGCAAAGCGTGTCTGAGTTGACCCGCAAGTTGCGCGCGAAGGGCAAGTCGGTGCGCTTTGCAATCCACCCGGTCGCCGGGCGTCTGCCCGGTCACATGAACGTGCTGCTGGCCGAGGCGAAAGTGCCCTATGACATCGTGCTCGAGATGGACGAGATCAACGAGGACTTCCCGTCGACCGATGTGGTGATCGTCATCGGTTCCAACGATATCGTCAATCCGGCCGCGCAGGATGACCCTAACTCGCCCATCGCAGGCATGCCGGTGCTGGAAGTCTGGAAGGCGAAACAGGTCTTCGTGTCGAAACGTGGGCAGGGGACGGGCTATTCTGGCATCGAAAACCCGCTCTTCTACAAGGACAACACGCGGATGTTCTATGGGGACGCGAAAGCCTCTGTTGACCAGCTTTTGCCCCTTATCGAATGAGCCTGCGCAGGCAGGCGTGACAAGTCTGGCGCCCGCCCCAAAAGTCGGAGCGGGCGCGCTTCGTTAGAGGCCCCTCCGCGCGCGCGATCTGTGGGCATTGTGCAGCGCGCATGTTGCAGAATTACAAGTGTGCCGTGGCGTGCCATTGTCAGCCTTCCCTTTACCCGGAAGCGGCATATGCTCGCCCCAAAGCTGTTCGTGAGCCAAGGTCACCTGCATGTCTGCGATCGAAGATCACCCGCAACGCTACGCGCTTGTCAATGAATTGCACGCCCGCCCGGCGCCCCGGATCAATGCGCCAGGTACAGCCGTCTTCATCGCGCTCAAACCCAAGGCGAATGCCGCGAAACGCCCGCGAGACAAGGATCGCGCGCATCTTCTGGCGCTCCTTGATCGGCATGGCGCAGGGCACCCTGCGCCCGATGCCACGCATTTTTCGGCCGATTTGGGCCGCCATAATCTGAAATGGGAAAGCCACACCGAATTCGTGACCTACACTGCCTTCGAGGAGGGCCCGGCCGAACGTCCCTTTGACCCGCGCGCATTCGACGTGTTTCCCGAATCCTGGCTGGGGCAAGCCCAGGGCACGCGCCTTTCATCGATTATCTTCCAGTTTGAAATCCTGCCTGACGATCTGTCGAGCGTGGACGACAAGCTGAAGGAATGGTTCGTCAATGAAAGCCTTGCGGCGTCATGGGTGCTCGATGGGGCCGCGATCATCGCGAGCGACTTCCGCATTGACCGCGCCGGGCATATCCGCATGGCGGCCTTTGTGCGGCCCGAGACGGGTGGGCGCCGGATCGGACGAATCCTGCAGCGGTTGTGCGAGATCGAGACCTACAAGACGATCTCGATGCTGGGCCTGATGCAGGCACGCGCGATGTCGCTGCAGATGGGAGCGCTTGACGAGGAACTCTCGAAGATGACCCGGGCCATGATCGAACCCGAATCGCGCTCTGAAGAGACACTGGAGGCCTTGCTGAGAATCTCCTCGGAACTCGAGAACATGATGGTCGAAAGCTCTTTTCGCTTCGGGGCGACCGGCGCTTACGAGGCACTCGTTAATCAGCGGATCGAAGTGCTGCGCGAGGACCGATTCCTCGGCCGCCAGACTTTGCGCGAATTCATGACGCGCCGCTATGACCCGGCCATGCGCACCGTGAAATCGGCCGAGGCCCGGCTGGCCAAGATGGCGGAGCGCGCGATGCGGGCGGGCCAGTTGCTGGGCACGCGAGTCGATGTCGAGCGCTCGGCGCAGAACCAGGACCTCCTTGCCAGCATGGACAAGCGCGCCGATATGCAGCTTCGGTTGCAGAACACGGTCGAGGGGCTGTCCGTGGTTGCGATCAGCTATTACGCGGTCAACCTGGCAAGCTATATCGCCATGCCAGTCATGGAGCCCTTAGGCCTTTCGCGGACGGTTGCGATGGCGGTTCTGGCGCCGCTGGTCGTGCTCGGGGTCTGGAAGATGTTGCGTCGGATCCGTGCGCGCTTCGACTGAGGGGCAGCTCAGGCGGCGCGATCGGCAGTGAACTGAAGCCGCGCAAGCCGGGCATAAAGCCCGCCTTCGGCCACCAGATCGTCATGCGTGCCCGTCGCAACGAGGCGGCCGTCGTCGAAAACGATGATGCGATCAGCCTGTTTCACAGTCGAGAGCCGGTGCGCGATCACGATCGTAGTTCGCCCGCGCGAGAGGTGATCGACAGCGCGCTGCACTGCGGCCTCGGACTCTGCGTCAAGCGCGCTTGTGGCCTCGTCCAGAAGCAGGATCGGCGCGTCACGCAGGATCGCACGGGCGATCGCGACGCGCTGTTTCTGCCCGCCTGACAGAAGCACGCCGCGCTCGCCGAGCTCGGTGTTGTAGCCCTCGGGCAATCGCGTCAGGAATTCGTCGGCCGCCGCCGCCTTGGCGGCCGCGACGACTTCGCTATCGGACGCGCCGGGGCGGCCGAAGCGGATATTCTCCATTGCCGAGGTCGCGAAGATCGCCGGATCCTGCGGGACGAGCGCCAGTGCCTGGCGGAAATCGCTGCGGGCCATCTGACGCAGGTCAAGACCATCAATGCGCACATGCCCACGATCGGGGTCGTAATAGCGCAGCAACAGCTGCAGCACTGTCGTCTTGCCCGCGCCCGACGGGCCCACGAGCGCGACGGTCTCTCCGGGACGGATGCGAAACGACACATCATGCAGCGCCTGCTGGCCGGGCCGTGTCGGATAGCTGAAACTGACATGCTCGAAGCGGACTTCGCCGCGGGCGGGTCGGGGCAGCGGGCGCGGGTCAGCGGGGTCCTGCACGCTGTCATCGGCTTCGAGCAGTTCGATCAACCGCTCGGTGGCGCCGGCTGCGCGCTGCAACTCGGACCAGATCTCGGACAGGGCGCCGACAGAACCGGCGACGATCACGGCATATATGACGAATTGCGCAAGCTCGCCGGGCGTCATCACACCCGCCGCGACATCGCGCGCCCCGGCCCAGAGCGTGCCCAGAATGCCGGCGAAGACCAGAAAGATCACGATCACGGTCAGCAACGCCCGCGTAAAGATACGCCGCCGCGCGACATCGAAGCTCGTCTCGGTCACGCGATCGAATGCTGCGCGGGAAGCGGTCTCATGCGTGTTGGCCTGCACGGTCTGCACGGCGCTAAGCGCCTCTGACGCGTTGCCCGAAGACGCGGCGATCCAGTCCTGGTTCTCGCGGCTCAGATGGCGCAGCTTCCGCCCCATCACGACGATCGGTACGATGATCACGGGCACCATCAGCAGCACAAAGCCCGTCAATTTGGCCGAGGTCAGCGCAAGCAGAACCAGACCGCCTAACAGCATGAGCGCATTGCGCAGGGCGATCGAGACGGATGAGCCGATCACGGACTGGATCAGCGTTGTGTCCGTGGTCAGGCGCGAGAGCACCTCGCCCGTCATGATGCGCTCGTAGAATGCCGGGCTGCGGTCGATCACGCGCGAGAACAGCGCCTTGCGGATGTCGCAAACGATTCGTTCGCCGAGCCGCGTGACGAAATAATACCGAAGGCCCGTTCCCAGAGCGAGCAGCCCCGCCAGCCCGAAGGCCCCCGCAAAATACTGGTTCAAAAGTAGCAACTCGCGCGCCTCGAATCCGTCGACAACCCGCCGAACGGCAAGGGGCAGCGCCAGCGTGATCGCAGCGGTCCCGATAAGCGCCAGCATCGCAACCGCCAACAGCGCGCGATAGGGACTTATGAAGGGCCATAATCCGCGCAGGGCCGAGAGGTTCTTGGATTTGGCGCGCATCTCTTGCGCGGCGGTGCTGTCTGTCATGCGATCCTGCCTGCCATCCCTGCCTTCGGGTTTAGGTCACCCGGTCAGAGGGAGCAAGACCTGCTACTATTTGGCTGCACCGCGCCGCAGCCGCGCTACACGCGCTTTGCTACGCGCCCCGCTGTGGGGCGAATATCCTGTTTTTGCAACAATTTCGTGTTTTTTTTCGTCGTGGCAAAGAAAAAGGTAAAGGAAATGTGAATTCTGGTGTGTGATGGGCCTCCGACAATCATTCGGAGAACCCCATGAGCGAAACGTACATGATCGCCTTTGATGGCAGCGCACCAAGTCACAATGCGTTGAAATTCGGTGCCAAGATAGCCAGCGCGTCGGGGGGACGGCTGGTCCTGGCGCACGTGCTGGAATGGTCGCCCTATTCCTTTCTGACGGCCGAAGAACTCGAGCAGCGACACAAGCGGCGCGAGGAAGAAAAGGGCCGCGCCGAACAGGTGATCCTCAAGCCGGTCAAGGATAGGTTGACGGGCGATGGGCTCGAGGTCGAAACCGTCGTACGCTATGGGCATGCGGCCGAGGTGATCTGTGATCTGGCGCGCGAGATGAAGGCGACGCAGCTGATCGTCGGGCGCACGGGATCTTCGGCCATCCAAGCGCGGCTTTTCGGATCTGTCAGTGCGTCGCTGGCACAAATGTCTCCGGTGCCCTGCACAATTGTTCCATGATCGCGTCACCATCCCTGGCAGGAGTTTTCGGACAATGAAACATGCACTCGCGGCCGCGGCCGCTCTACTGGCGCTGACGCGCCCCGCTCAGGCGTCGCTGGCCGAGACGGTCGATTCAATCTTCGCAGCGTCGACCGGCTGGTTCGTCGGTTTGATCTTTGCGGATCTTCCCGGCACCAATATCCCGTGGATCGTGGGCTGGCTGGTGATCGGTGCCGTGGTGTTCTCGCTCTATTTCGGGTTCATCCAGTTTCGTGCCTTCGGGCATGCGCTGGCCTTGGTGCGCGGAAAATATTCCGACCCGCGCGACGCCGGGGAGGTGAGCCATTTCCAGGCGTTGGCGACCGCGTTGTCGGGGACGGTCGGCCTTGGCAATATCGCCGGGGTCGCCGTGGCTGTGGCTATCGGGGGCGCGGGGGCCGTGTTCTGGATGATCCTTGCGGGTATCCTCGGCATGGCCACGAAATTCACCGAATGTACGCTCGGTGTGAAATACCGCAATGAATACCCCGATGGCACCGTCTCGGGCGGGCCGATGTATTACCTCGAGAAAGGCTTCGCCGAGCGCGGCCTCCCGCTTGGCAAGCTGATGGCGATCCTGTTCTCGATATTCTGTGTGCTGGGAGCGCTCGGCGGCGGCAACATGTTCCAAGCGAACCAGGCCGCAAGCCAGGTTCAGTCGGTCTTGGGCATTTCGACCTGGATCACGGGGCTTGTGCTGTCGATCATCGTTTTCGTTGTGATCGTCGGCGGGATCAAGTCGATCGCGCGGGTCACGGAGAAGGTCGTGCCCTTTATGGGCGTGGGTTATGTCCTTGTGGGCATGATGATCTTGTTCGTCAACTCGGACATGATCCTCTGGGCCTTTGGCGAGATCTTCCGCGGGGCATTCACCGATACCGGGATTGTCGGCGGCATCGTGGGGGCGATCATCCAGGGCTTCCGGCGCGCAGCCTTCTCGAACGAGGCCGGCATTGGCTCGGCCGCGATCGCTCACTCGGCCGTGCGCACCAAGGAGCCCATCACCGAGGGCTTCGTGGCGCTGCTCGAGCCTTTCATCGACACTGTGATCGTCTGCACGATGACGGCCCTCGTGATCATTATCACGCAGCAGCTTCTGATCGATGCCGACACCGGGCTCTACATCCTCGATGACGCGGGCCGGATCGCAACGGCGGCTGGTACGGCCTCGGGTGTGCCGCTCACATCGGCGGCGTTCGGATCGGCCTTCAGCTGGGCGCCTTATGCGCTGTCGGTCGCCGTGTTCCTGTTCGCCTTCTCGACCATGATCACCTGGTCCTATTACGGGATGAAGGGCTGGACCTACATGTTCGGCGAGGGCCGCAACAAGGAACTGGTCTTCAAGGTCGGCTTCTGTGTGTTCGTCTTCATCGGCGCTGTGTCGAGCCTCGATTCGGTTCTCGACTTCTCCGACGCGGCCCTCTTTGCAATGGGCGTGGTCAACGTGATCGGGCTCTATCTGCTGATGCCGATCGTGAAGCGCGAACTCAAGAGCTATCTCGAACGCCTGCAATCAGGCGAGATCAAGGCGTATAAATAAACGCATGATACCTGCAACATGAAAGGCGCCGGGTCCGACCCGGCGCCTTTTGCTTGCGGACCGCTGAAAGGGCAGCGTCAGGCTGTCTTCTCCATCCGCAGGAAGGTGAAGACGCCGAGCTTGGTCAGGGGTCGTTCCTCGACCAGACGCAACGCATCGATCCCCAGAACCCGGTCCTTGGGGAAATTGGAATGCCACCCCATCCAGTCGGCGAAGGGGGCGAATTTACGCTCCAGCCAGGCGAGCCAGCCTTCTTCGCGCGCAAAATGATTGACCAGCAGGATCTGTCCGCCCGGTTTGCACACACGCGCCATCTCGGCCATGACCTGCTCTGGATCGGGCACCACCGAAATCAGATGCATGGCGACTACTGTGTCGAACCTGTCATCCGGATAATCGAGGGCGCGGGCATCCATCTGCCGCAACTCGCGAACATGGGCGAGCTTTTCCTCGCTCACCTTGCTGCGGGCGCGCTCGAGCATCTCGTCTGAAAAATCGATACCCGTTACTTCAAGGCCCGGGTCGTAATAGGGCAGCGCGAGCCCTGTGCCCACGCCGACTTCGAGCACCTTGCCGCCGGTGGCGTTCGCAACGCGTGTTGCATGACGTCGCCCCGAATGCGTGATGCTTCCGAAAGTGAGGTCATAGATCGGGGCCCAGCGGCGATAGCTGGCAGTAATCGCTTCAGGTCGCAAAT
>SLKB01000042.1 GCA_007134805.1 Paracoccaceae bacterium | reverse complement strand
TTGAGGCGGCCGAGATTGCCGCGGGCCTCGCACCCGGGCGCAGCCGCAGCTTCGCGTTCGAGGATCTGGCAGGGTTTGACCCGCAGCCCTGGGCGGAGATGCAGGAAGCGGGCCGCACCGCCAAATGCGCGCCCCCGCTGCAGTATCTTGGCTTTGATCGCGATCAGGGCGCGATCCGGGCAAGCATCGAGAATGCCGCACGCGCCAGTGTCAGCGCCTGCACTTCCTTCGCCTGCCAGCCGGTTTCGGCGCTGGTGCGGCCTGACACGGCCCCCGGGATCATGATGGTGAACCCGCCCTATGGCGGGCGTATCGGCAACCCCAAGCAGCTTTTCGGACTGTACGCGCAGCTCGGCGCCAAGTTCCGGGAAGAGTTTCAGGGCTGGCGGCTGGGGCTGATCACATCGGACCGCAAGCTCGCCCATGCGACGGGCCTGCCGCTTGAGGGCGGACCCATCCTGCCGCATGGAGGGCTCAAGATCCGCCTCTATCAGACGCCTGCGGGCTAGTTGTCGCGCTCCTCGCGGGTGGCCGGGTCGGGCTGTCCGATGCCCTTGAAGACATGCTTCAGCGGGAACGCCCAGACGAGCCCGAGCACAACATAGATGAGCAGTTCGACCAGAAAGGGCGGCCTGTCGAACAGAATCACGACATTTAGCGCCACGATGATATAGAGCGGCAACGCCACCAGCAGGATGACCAGCGACCAGCGGCGGCGGGATTTCCAGGAAAGTTGCATCAGTCCTCGAATGGGTCGGTGACAAGGATCGTGTCGTCGCGTTCCGGCGAAGTGGAAAGTAGCGCGACCTGGCACTCGATCAACTCTTCGACGCGGCGGACGTATTTGATCGCATTGGCGGGCAGGTCGGCCCAGCTGCGCGCGCCCTCCGTGCTCTCGGTCCAGCCGGGCAGCTCTTCATAGATGGGCGTGCAGCGGGCCTGCGCGTCGGCCGCGGTGGGCAGGTAATCCAGCCGTGCGCCATCGAGATCGTATCCCACGCAGATCTTCAGCGTCTCGAACCCGTCGAGCACGTCGAGCTTGGTCAGCGCGATCCCCTGGACCCCCGATGTCGCGCAGGTCTGCCGCACGAGGCAGGCATCGAACCAGCCGCAGCGCCGCTTGCGCCCGGTCGTGGTGCCGAATTCATGCCCCCGCTCGCCCAGGCGCTGGCCATCGGCGTCATGAAGTTCGGTCGGGAACGGGCCTTCGCCCACACGCGTCGTGTAGGCCTTGACGATACCGAGGACGAAATCGATCGCACCGGGCCCGACGCCCACCCCGGTCGCCGCCTGTCCGGCGATCACGTTCGACGAGGTGACGAAAGGGTAGGTGCCGAAGTCGATATCGAGCAGCGCGCCCTGCGCCCCCTCGAACAGGATCCGCTTGCCGGCCTTGCGCTTGTCGTTGAGCACTTTCCACACCGGGGCCGCGTAGGGCAGGATCTGCGTCGCGACCTCTTGCAACTGGGCGATCAGCCGGTCGCGGTCGATGGGTTCAAGCCCTAGGCCGCGGCGCAGCGCGTCGTGATGGACAAGCGCGCGGTCCACCCGATGCTCCAGAGTGGCGAGATCGCCAAGATCGGCCACGCGGATCGCGCGGCGCCCGACCTTGTCCTCATAGGCCGGCCCGATCCCGCGCCCCGTGGTGCCGATCTTGGCGACCGCGACCGCGGCCTCGCGCGCGCGGTCAAGCTCGCCATGGAAGGGCAGGATCAGGGGCGTGTTCTCGGCGATCATCAGGGTCTCGGGGGTGATCGTGACGCCCTGGGCGCGGATGGTTTCGATCTCCTGCAGCAGGTGCCAGGGATCGAGCACGACACCATTGCCGATGACCGACAGCTTGCCGCCGCGCACCACGCCCGAAGGCAGCGCATGCAGCTTGTAGACCTTGCCGTCGATCACCAGCGTGTGCCCGGCATTGTGGCCGCCCTGGAAGCGGGCCACGACATCGGCCCGCTCGGACAGCCAGTCCACGATCTTGCCCTTTCCCTCGTCGCCCCATTGCGCCCCGACGACAACGACATTGGCCATTTCGACACCCTTTCGTGATGCATACCGGCGCTCGTCATAACGCCTCGGGAGGCCTCGTGAAACCCGAAATCACAGGGGCGGGGCACGCCAAGGAGCTCGGCGAAAAGGGTTGCGGGCGCTTCTCACAGCCCCTAAGTAGGCCGCAACGTACCAAACAGGCTGTCCTGATGCAAAATGTCGTGCTGATTGTCCATCTGCTGCTCGCGCTCGTGCTGATCGGGGTGGTGCTCATGCAGCGCTCCGAAGGGGGCGGGCTGGGCATCGGCGGGGGTGACAGCAACCCGCAGGCCGGGCGCCCGCCGCTTACGGCGATGGCAAAGCTTACATGGGGTCTGGCAGTGGCGTTCATCGCGACCTCGCTCACGCTGACGGTTCTTGCCGCGCAGCAATCGGCGACGACCTCGGTGCTTGACCGGCTTGGCATCCCGACCGCGCCAAGCTCGCCAGAGCGGCCGGCACTGCCGACGGGCGACACGCTCCTGCCGCCACCGGTATCGGATGACACGCTCGCACCGCCGCCGATCGACTGACGCATCGCGTCTAGGTCTTGGGGCCGCGCCAGTTTCTTCATCTTTATCTTGAGGGGCGTCTTGCGCCAGCAGGCGATCTGCGTTAGGCCTTGACCCCCGTGAAGGTTGCGACACACTGCGCGCAACACGCCACATTCGAAGGTCAATCACGGGGGTCGCGGCACCATGGCGCGCTATGTCTTCATCACCGGTGGCGTGGTCTCGAGCCTTGGAAAGGGCCTTGCTTCGGCCGCGCTCGGGGCGCTCTTGCAGGCGCGGGGGTTCACGGTCCGGCTGCGCAAGCTCGACCCCTATCTCAATGTCGACCCCGGCACGATGTCGCCATTCGAGCATGGCGAGGTCTTCGTCACCGATGACGGGGCAGAGACCGATCTCGACCTTGGTCACTACGAGCGCTTCACCGGGGTCGCTGCACGGCGGACCGATTCGGTGTCCTCGGGGCGGATCTATTCCAATGTCCTCGAGAAAGAGCGACGGGGCGATTACCTTGGCAAGACGATCCAGGTAATTCCGCATGTCACCAACGAGATCAAGGAGTTCCTCGCCATCGGCGAGGATGAGGTCGATTTCATGCTCTGCGAGATCGGGGGTACTGTCGGCGATATCGAGGGGCTGCCGTTTTTCGAGGCGATCCGGCAGTTCGGCCATGAGCGGCCGCGCGGGCGGTGCATCTTCATGCATCTCACGCTCCTGCCCTATCTGAGCGCGAGCGGCGAGCTGAAGACGAAGCCCACCCAGCATTCGGTCAAGGAACTGCAATCCATCGGGATCGCGCCCGATGTCCTGGTGTGCCGCTCCGAGCAGCCGATCCCCGAGAAGGAGCGCCAGAAGATCGCGCTCTTCTGCAATGTCCGCCCCGAGGCGGTCATCCCCGCCTATGACCTGAACTCGATCTACGAGGCGCCGCTCGCCTATCACAAGGCAGGGCTCGATCAGGCTGTTCTGGACGCCTTCGACATCACGCCCGCGCCCCGTCCCAATCTGGCGCGCTGGGACGACGTGATGGACCGGTTGACCCACCCGGAGGGCGAGGTGCGCATCGCCATCGTCGGCAAATATGTGCAGCTCGAGGACGCCTACAAGTCGATCAAGGAAGCGCTGGTGCATGGCGGCATCGCCAACCGCGTGCGCGTGCGCGTGGAATGGATCGATGCCGAAATCTTCGAGCGTGAAGAGCCCAGCACCGCGCTCGAGGATTTCCACGCGATCCTCGTGCCGGGTGGCTTCGGTGAGCGCGGCACCGAGGGCAAGATCCGCGCGGCGACCTATGCGCGCGAGAAGAAACTACCTTATTTCGGCATCTGCCTGGGCATGCAGATGGCCTGCATCGAGGCCGCGCGCAATCTGGCGGGGATCGATGATGCCGGGTCTGAGGAATTCGACCATGAGGCGGGAAAGCGGCGCTTCACGCCGGTCGTCTATCATCTGAAGGAATGGGTGCAGGGCAACCACAAGATCGAGCGCAAGCCGGGCGACGACAAGGGCGGCACCATGCGGCTGGGGGCCTATTGCGCGCATCTGAAGGCAGGCTCGCGGGTGGCGGGCATCTATGGCAGCACACGGATCGAGGAGCGCCATCGCCACCGCTACGAGGTCGACACGGCCTTTCGCGAGGCGCTGGAAGGGAAGGGGCTGACCTTTTCGGGGATGTCACCCGACGGGCGATTGCCGGAAATCGTCGAGCATGAGAGCCATCCCTGGTTCATCGGGGTGCAATTCCACCCTGAACTGAAATCGAAGCCCTTCGATCCGCATCCGCTCTTTGCCGATTTCATCCGGGCCGCGGTCGAGGTAAGCCGGCTGGTCTGACGCGCGACGCACAATGTCGGTCCCTGACAGATCCGTGTCGGCGATGACCGCGCCGGGTGTCGGCACTTGTGTCAGCCTGCAGCCATGACCCGGATCGACACCCCCGCGCGGCTTGAGGATTACCCGGCCTGGAAATACCTTCTGCGCGACAGCTATGAGCTGTATCGCCAGATGCCGGCCGGCGGCAGCGCGGCCATCCGCACGCATCAGCGCGCGGTGCGCGAACGCATCAGCCGGCTGATCCGCGCGAATCCGATCATCGCCGCGACTGATTGCGCCCGAAAGCCCGTCACGGCGCATTTGCGCCGCGCGCTCGATCGCGGGCGCGAGGCCGCGCTCGCACGCTTCATCCGCGCGCTCGAAGGGGTCAGCGACCAGCTCTCGTGGCAATATGGCTATGACAAGGTGCCGCGGGGGCTGGATCAGAAATATGCCTATGCCGAGCTGGCCGGGCCGACAGGGCCGGTGCGCACCGATGAGATCATCCTCGGCCTCGTGCTTTTCGCGCCGGGCTGCATCTATCCGGCGCATGCCCATTCCGGGATCACCGAAAGCTATATCTGCCTCTCGGGGGCGATGTCGCAGAATGATCAGGGTGTGTATGTGCCGGGCTCGATCATCTTCAACCCGCCCGGCCATATGCACCGGATCACTGTCGCCGACTCCGAGCCGTCGCTTCTTGCCTATGCCTGGGTCGGGGACAGCGCGACGTTGCAGTCACAAAAGATGGCCTTCACGCGCAAGCCGCCGCGTCGATAAGGGCTGGCCCTGCGCGGCCATTCGCGCCTATGGTGCGACAGGTTTCTTATCGTGAAGGAGTCAGGCGCATGTCGAACGCCATCGAGCTGCGGCTCAGCGAACTCGGGCTGACCTTGCCGGCGGCGCCGGCGCCGGCCGCGAATTACGTCCCCTTTGTCAGGTCGGGGGCGCTGGTCTTCGTGTCGGGGCAGATCAGCGCGGCGCCTGACGGTCTGATCTGCGGGCGGCTCGGCGACACGATGGCCGTCGAGGAAGGCGTGGCCGCCGCGCGCCACTGTGCGCTCGCGCTGGTGGCGCAATTGCGCGAGGCCTGCGGTGGCGACCTGACCCTGTTGCGTCGTGTGATCAAGCTCACCGGATTCGTGAACTGCACGCCGGATTTCACCGATCAGCCGAAAGTGATCAACGGGGCCTCGGACCTCATGGTGGCGGTCTTCGGCGAAGCGGGACGGCACGCGCGCGTCGCTGTCGGCGCACCCAGCCTGCCGCTGGGGGTCGCGGTCGAAATCGACGGCATCTTCGAGATCGGCTGAGTTCGGGCGCGGCGCTGGCAGTGCGGCACTAGCGGTGCGGCTCTGGGCTTGCGTAACGGGCGAGGAACATCTCGACCGCGCCGTTGGCGATCTTGCGCATCTCGTCCTCGGGCGGGTGCGGCTGCACGCCGCACAACTGCTGATCGATCAGCCGCGTCTGACAAAGCTGCAGGAACTGATCGGCCGCAAGATCCACATCCTCGATCGAGAGCGCGCCGCGGGCCGTGGCCGCGCGCAGGTACTTCCCCAGACGCGCGCGGCCCAGCTCCGGGCCGTTTTCAAAGAACGCCCGGCCTATTTCGGGGAATCTTGGTGTCTCGCTGACGCAGATGCGAAACATCGCCAGCGCGAAATCCGACGTCACATAATCGACGATGCGCCGCGCAGCCTCGCCCAATGCGCGTTCGGGCGGGACGCTTTCGGCGAGGATTTCGACCGCGGAATCAGCAAGGCGCAGAAGCTCGGTGCGATACATCTCGTTGAAGAGATGCGCCTTGTCGGCAAAATAGCTGTAGAGCGTCGCCTTCGAGACACCCGCGACGCGCGCAATCTCATCGACGCTTGCGCCGGCATAGCCATGGGCCATGAACACCTCGCGTGCGCCGAGAAGGAGCTGATCGCGCTTGCGTCGGGGCTTTTGCACTGTCTGCGTCAGGGTCATGGCGGCTCCTCCCCCTCCGTGCCATAAGGCGTCGTGGGTCGCAATGAAAGCAGAGTCTCTGGCGGGGCTTTTGCACGCATGTTAACACGTTCAGAACATGATCGAGATCTTTCTCAAGACCCTTCCATTCTTCGGATTGATCGCGCTGGGCTTCGGCGCGGGCCGCAGTGGGTTTTTCTCCCCTGAGGCAACAGCCTATCTCACCAAATTCGTCTTCTACTTTGCGCTTTCGGCGATGCTGTTCGGGTTTGCCGCCAATCTCAGCCTGAGCGAGGTGTTCCAGCTCAATGCGGCTGCGGCCTATCTGTGGGCCTGCATGGTCCTTTATGTCGCGGTCATGGCCATTGCATTCCTGCGCCGCCTGAAGCTCGATGCTGCCTCGATCGAGGCCCAGTGCGCGGTCATCGGCAATACAGGCTTTCTGGGCGTCCCGATGCTTGTGGTGCTGCTGGGGCCGGATTCGGTGCCGACCGTGCTTCTGGTGCTGACGATCGACATGATCGTGTTCTCGTCGCTCTTCACGATGCTGATCATGCTCGCGCGCGACGGGCGTATCGACCGCGCGCTTCCGGGCAAGCTGGTCATGGCGGTGGCGCGCAACCCGATGGTCGTGGCCATGGCGCTGGGGCTTGCATGGTCGGCGACCGGCTGGACCGTGCCGACGCTGGCCAATGAGTTCCTGACGCTTCTGGGGGCCGCGGCGACGCCGGGCGCGCTGTTCGCCATTGGCGCATCGCTCGCCGACAAGCGCATCGAGCGGCTGCAGATCGTGAGCTGGCTCACTTTTGCGAAACTGGTCCTGCACCCGCTTCTCGTGGGCATTGCGGCATTGATGATCTTCGGGGTCGAGCCCCGGACCGCGGGCGTGCTGATCGCCGCGGCCGCCCTGCCCGTGGCCGGCAATGTCTTCATCCTGGCGCAACACTACAATACCGGGCCTGCGCGGGTCTCGGCCACGATCCTTGTCTCGACGCTCCTGAGCATCATCACCATCCCTGTCGTCATTGCGTGGGTCAGCACCTTCTGACACACGCGCCTGAACCTTACGGAGGCCTCATGGAAATCCTATCGGAAACAGCCTGTTTTGGCGGCACGCAAGGTGTCTATCGTCATCCTGCGCGGAGCACGAATTGCGCCATGACCTTCGGGCTTTTCCTGCCACCGGCCGCCCGCCGCGGGCCTGTTCCGCTGTTGTGGTATCTTTCTGGCCTGACCTGCACGCATGAGAATGCGATGACGAAATCCGGCGCGCAGGCGCATGCCAGCCGCCACGGGCTCGCGCTGGTTTTCCCCGACACCTCGCCGCGTGGCGAGGATGTGGCTGATGATCCCGCCTTCGATCTGGGACAGGGCGCTGGTTTCTATGTGAACGCGCAGCAGGCCCCCTGGGCCGCCCATTACCAGATGTGGGATTACATCTGTGTCGAGTTGACGAAGGTTCTGTTGGCGAATTTCCCGCTCGATGAGGCGCGGCAGGCAATCACCGGGCACTCGATGGGCGGCCATGGCGCGCTCACCATGGCGATGCGCCTGCCCGGGCGGTTCGCCTCGGTCTCGGCATTCGCGCCGATCTGCAATCCATCGGCCAGTGACTGGGGACGCAAGCAGTTCA
>SLKB01000293.1 GCA_007134805.1 Paracoccaceae bacterium | reverse complement strand
GATCGCGATCGAGACCAGCGTGCCCACATGCACGATCAGATCAAAGAGGATCATTGCCGGGCTTTCGGGAGGCGGCATGGTCGAGCCCTGCGCGATGAGGAAATGCTGCGTCACTACCAGATGGGCCGTGGAACTGACCGGCACGAACATGAAGACCCCCTGCACGAGGCCGAGAAGGATCGCTTCGAAATAAGTCATGCAGTGGTCCTGTGTTCACCCTGCGCCGCTCAGGGAAGCGGGCGCAAAAGTTTACCCCCGGGAACTGCCCCCGGGGGTGTGTGGTGCACGTGGGGCCGCGGATCAGTTCGGAAGATCCTGGGTGATCCCTTCAACATAGAAATCCATGGTCAATAATTCGCTATCCTGTGCCACTTCGCCCTCGGCGAGCCAGGGTGTGCCATCCTGCCGGTTGATCGGCCCGGTGAAGGGGTGGTATTCGCCGCTTGCAATCGCTGCGACCAGTGCATCGGCCTCGGCTTGCAACTCCTCGGGGATGCGGTCATTCCAGGGGGCCATCTCGATGATCCCGTCAGCAAGACCGAGCCATGCAGTCTCGGCTTCCCAGGTGCCATCCATCACGGCCTGCACCCGCTCGATGTAGTAGGGCGCCCAGCGGTCGACGATGGCGGTCAGATGTGCGTTGGGGCCGAAATCGACCATGTTGCTGGCCTGCCCGAAGGCCATCACGCCCGCATCTTCGGCCACGCGCACTGCAGCGGTCGAATCGGTGTGCTGCATGATCACATCGGCGCCCTGTTCGATCAGGGTCTCGGCGGCATCGGCCTCGAGCGCGGGGTCGAACCAGCTGAAGGTCCAGATGATGCGGAAATTGACATCCGGGTTGACGGCCTTGGCGTGCAGATAGGCCGAGTTGATGCCCATGATCACGGCCGGGATCGGGAAGGAGGCGATATAGCCGATGGTGTTTGTCTCGGTCATGTTTCCGGCGATATGGCCCAGCACGGCGCGGCCCTCGTAGAAGCGCGCGTCATAGAGCGAGACGTTGGGATGGTCCTGTATGTAGCCGGTGGCGTGCTGGAAGGCGACATCGGGGAAACGCCCGGCGACCGTGTTGACATCGGGGCCATAGCCGAAAGAGGCCGCGAAGATCACATCCGTCCCCGAGAGGGCCATCTGCGACATGACACGCTCGGCATCAGCGCCGTAATCGACATTCTCGACGATGCTGGTCTCGAGCGCGTCGCCGAAATGCTCCTGCATCTCGCGGCGCGCGCGGTCATGGCCGGCGGTCCAGCCGAAATCGCCCACCGGGCCGATATAAATGAAGCCGGCCTTGACCGGATCATCGGCCGAAGCAGGGGCGCCAAGCGCAAGGCTCAGCGCGGCGGCAGTGAGCAAGGTTCTTCTTTTCATTGCAAGGTCTCCCGGTTGGAAAGCAGCCCCTCAGTTCGAGGCATGGAAAGGTCGGTTGAGCGAGCCGGGCGCATTGAGCGATCCGCGCGCCTTGCCCGAGGAAATGATCGCCAGAACCATAATGGTTATCAGGTAGGGCGACATTGACAAGTATTCGACAGGTATGCGCACGCCGGCAGCCTGCAGGTTCAACTGCAATACGACAACCCCGCCGAAGAGATAGGCACCCGCCATCGCGCGCCACGGCCGCCAGCTGGCAAAGACCACGAGCGCAAGCGCGATCCAGCCCGCACCAACGGTCATCCCCTCGGTCCATTGCGGCACGCGGATGAGCGAGAGATACGCGCCCCCAAGCCCCGCGCAGGCACCGCCGAACATGATGGCGAGTGTGCGCACGCGCTTGACATGGTAGCCCAGCGCATGGGCGGCGTCGTGGTTCTCGCCCACCGCACGCAGGATCATGCCCGCGCGGGTATGGCTCAGGAACAACCAGACCCCGGCGACAAGCGCGATCGTCAGGTAGACCATGATGTCATGCGAGAAGAGCGCGCGGCCGAGGAAGGGGATCTCGCTCAGCCAGCCCAGATCGAGCTTCGGGGTGCGCGGCGGCGTGACGCCCACATAGCCCTGCCCGATCAGCGCCGAGAGCCCCAGCCCGAAGAGCGTGAGTGCGAGTCCCGAGGCCACATGATTGGTCATCAGCACCTGCGTGAGCAACGCAAACAGCAGCGACAGCACCATACCGCCAAGGGCCGCGCCGATGAAGCCCACCAGCGCGCTCGAGGTATTGACCGCGATCACGAAGCCGGTAACCGCGCCGATGATCATCATCCCCTCGACCCCGAGGTTCAGCACCCCCGACTTCTCGACGACCAGCTCGCCGATCGCGGCGAGCAGGATCGGTGTTGCCGCGACCATCAGCGCCGCAAGCAGCACCGCAGGGTTGATCGAGCCAAGGATCATCGGCGCACCTCTTCTCTCAGGCGAATGCGGTAATTGGTCTGGAAATCGAGCGCCAGCAGGAAAAACAGGAGCATTCCCTGGAACACCTGGATCGAGGCGCTGGGCAGGCCGAGCATCATCTGCGCGAGCTCTCCGCCGATATAAGTGAGGCCCAGAAGCAGCCCTGCCAGCACGATGCCGATCGGGTGCAGCCGCCCGAGAAACGCGACGATGATCGCCGTGAAGCCGTAGCCCACGGCGAACTCGATGCGCACCTGACCCCCGGGGCCAGAGACCTCGAACATTCCCGCAAGCCCTGCAAGCGCGCCGGCAATCCCCAGACAGATGACCACCAGCCGCGCGGGCGCGACGCCTGCGAAACGGGCCGCGCGCGGGGCCTGGCCGGCCAGCCTCACATGAAACCCCAGCATGTGCCGGGTCATCATCACATAGGCGAAGATCACCGCGACCAAGGCAGCGACCACCCCCCAGTGGAGGCCGGTGCCCGCGATCAACTCGGCATTATGCGCGGACTCGTAGCGGCGCAGATCGCGCGAGCCGGGAAAGCCCGGCTGGTCGGGGTTGCGCATCAGGCCGAGCGCCATCGCCGCGAGAATCCGCTCGGCCACATAGACCAGAAGCAGCGAGACGAGGATCTCGTTGGTGTTGAATCGCGTCTTCAGGATGGCCGGGATCATCGCCCAGAGAAACCCGCCGAAGGCGCCCGCAAGGATCATCAGCGGGAAGATGTACCATCCCTGCAAGGGGAAGAAGGCAAGCGCCACGCCCGCGCCGAAGAGCGCACCCATGATATACTGCCCCTCGGCACCGATATTCCAGATATTGGCCTTGAACCCGATGGCGAGCCCGACCGCGATCAGGATCAGCGGTGCGCTCTTGATGAGCAGTTGCGGGCGCGAATAGCTGCCGAATTGCGCGCTGAAGATCGGGTCGAAGAAGATCAGCCGGATGGCCGTGACCGGATCCTTGCCCAGCGCTACGAACATCATTCCGCCGGCCAGCATGGTCAGGATCACGGCGAGGAACGGATTGGCGACGCGCCAGAATGTCGACGGCTCCTTGCGTCGCTCCAGCCGGATCATGCACTGGCCTCATGCGCCACATGCATGTCGCCCGCCCCGCCCATCATCAACCCGATCTCTTCAACGGTCAGGCCCTTGGCGGAGCGCACGCGGGTCAGCCGACCCTCGTTGAGTGCGGCGAAACTGTCGGCAATCTCGAGCAGTTCATCGAGATCCTGGCTGATCACCAGCACGCCGGCACCCTGTGCTGCCAGCGCGACCAGCGCCTGCCGGATCGTTGCGGCGGCGGCGGCATCGACCCCCCAGGTGGGCTGGTTGACTATGATGACATCGGGGTTCATCTCGATCTCCCGACCGATGACGAATTTCTGGAGATTGCCCCCCGAGAGCGCGCGCGCCAGAACCTGTGTGCCCGGTGTGCGCACATCGAAGCGGGCGATGATCTCGCGTGCGAACCGATCGGCACCACGCCAGTCGATGAACCCGTTGCGCGTCAGCCGCTTGCGGCTTGCGCCTGACAAAAGCGCGTTTTCCGTGAGGCTCATGTCAGGGGCCGCCGCGTGGCCGAGGCGTTCCTCAGGCGCAGCCACAAGGCCGAGCTTGCGCCGCGACCCGGGCCCGAGATGGCCGATGGGCTGGCCCTTCAGCGTCACAGCACGCTTGGGTGCGCGTAACTCGCCCGAGAGCATGAGCAAAAGCTCGTCCTGGCCATTTCCCGCGACCCCGGCAATGCCCAGGATCTCGCCTGCATGCAGCTTCAGGTTGATGCCCTTGAGCGAGGTGCCGAACGGGTGGTTGGAGTTGAGCGACAACTCATCGACCTGCAGGACCACGTCGCCGCGCGCGCGGGCGTCGCGTTCGGGCGGGTGCAGCACCTGGCCCACCATCAGCTCGGCCAGTTCGCGCGCGGTCTTCTCGCGCGGGTCGCAGGTGGCGATCTTGCGCCCGCCGCGCAGGATCGTGGCCTCGTCGCAGAGCGCGCGGATCTCGTCGAGCTTGTGCGAAATATAGAGGATCGAGGTGCCTTCCTGCGCGAGTTTGCGCAGGGTCTTGAACAGGATCTCGACCTCTTGCGGGGTCAGAACGGAAGTCGGCTCGTCCATGATCAGCAGTTTCGGGTCCTGCAACAGGCAGCGCACGATCTCGACGCGCTGCCGCTCTCCTGCCGAGAGATCGCCCACACGGCGGTTGGGATCGAGCGGCAGGCCATATTCCTCCGATACTGTTCGGATCCGCTGCGCAAGATCACGCAGTGGCGGTGGGTTCTCCATGCCGAGCGCGACATTCTCGGCCACGTCGAGCGCGTCGAACAGGCTGAAATGCTGGAACACCATCGCCACCCCGGCACGGCGCGCCTCCGATGGGCTGGCTGGCGCAAACGCCTCCGAGCGCAGGACCATCCGGCCCGTATCGGGTTTGACAAGCCCGTAGATGATCTTCACGAGCGTCGATTTTCCCGCGCCATTCTCGCCTAGAAGCGCGTGCAACTGTCCTTCGCCGATCTGGAACGAGATATCGGCATTGGCCTGAACCCCCGGATAGGCCTTGCTCACCCCCTCGATCTGCAGCAATGGCGCAGTCATGATCGCTGTCCTTTGTGACGGGCCTTGCCGGGCCGGTTCCCCAGCGCCAGAAAAGCCTTGCGCCCGGCCGGGTTCAAGGGAAAACTGCGCGGAACATGCCGAAGCCGGGCCGATCCGGGCGCGTGTGATCGCGGAAGTGGCGCTGTTGCGCTATGGAAAGCTAGCATTGACTAACAAAATCAGGTTAGTTGTGGTTAGACTTCATTAGACAGACAGAGGCGACGATGGATCCGGTGCGTAACCCTTTCATGCCCGGCGCAGGCTCGCGCCCGCCCGAACTCGCTGGCCGGGCCGAGATCATGGCCAGCGCCGAGGTCGCCCTCAAGCGCGTGCTGCAGGGGCGCAATTCGCAAAGCCAGATCCTGCTGGGGCTGCGCGGGACAGGCAAGACCGTGCTTCTCAACGAGATACGCGAGATGGCCGAGGCAGAGGGCTATCTGACCTCGTTTCTGGAATCTCCGGAAAACCGGCCGCTGATCGACATGCTCTATCCCGCGATGCTGCAGACGCTGCGCCGGTTGTCGATGACGCAGCAGGCGCGCCAGGCCTCCACGCGGGCGTTGCGGGCGCTGCGCGGCTTTGCCAGCGCCTTCCGCATCAAGCTCGGCAATGTCGAGATTGGGGTCGAGCCCGACCCCGGCGTCGCCGATAGCGGCCAGCTGGAACAAGATCTGCCCGACATGTTCGAGGCCATTGGCCGCGCCGCGCAGGCGGCGGGCAAGGGCTGGGTGCTGCTGATCGACGAGGTGCAATATCTGCAGGAAGAGGAACTCTCGGCAGTGATTGTTGCCACGCATCGGATCGGCCAACGCAACCTGCCGGTGATGATCTTCGCAGGTGGCCTGCCGCAGATCGCGAAGCTCGCGGGCGACGCGAAAAGCTATGCCGAGCGGCTCTTCATCTATCCCAAGCTCGGGGCGCTGCCGCCCGAGGCCGCCCGCGACGCCATCGCCAAGCCGATCGAGGCCGAGGGCGCGCAGATCGACACGGGTGCCGTTGATGCGATCATCGCCCAGACGCATGGCTATCCGTTCTTCCTTCAGGAATGGGGGCATCACGCGTGGAACTGTGCCGAAGCCAGCCCGATCGGACGCCACGATGTGGATGCAGCCACCCAGCTTGCACGCCGTCGGCTTGATGAGGGGTTCTTCCAGGTCCGCTTTGACCGGTTGACACCTGCCGAGGTCGCGTATGTGGTGGCCATGGCGCAGATGGGAACGGGGCCCTACAAGGTGAATGACGTGGCACAGGCGCTGGGCAAGACAGCGAAGGCGCTGGGGCCGCGGCGGGCGAGCATCATCCGCAAGGGGATGATCTACGCACCCGCGCATGGCGATGTAGAGTTCACGGTCCCGCTCTTTGACGATTTCCTGCGCCGCACTCAGACCCGTAAGGACACTGCTTCATGACCGACCTGCCCCGCTTCATCCATTTGCGCACGCATACCGAGTATTCATTGCTCGAAGGGGCATTGCCGCTGAAGGCCCTCGTCAAGGAATGTGCAGCGCGCGGTTATCCCGCGATCGCAGTGACCGATACCGACAACATGTTCGCCGCGCTCGAATTCTCGGTGCTGGCGGCGGGCGCGGGCGTGCAACCCATCCTTGGCTGCCAGATCTCGGTTGCCTATGATCCGCCCGCACCGGGTGAGAAGCTGCGCATGCCTGCGCCCATTGTGCTGCTCGCACAATCCGAGGCAGGGTATCGAAACCTGATGAAGCTCAACTCCTGCCTCTACTTGCCGAACGATCGCCCGGTCCCGCAGGTGACGCTCGATGAACTGTCTGCGCATGGCGAGGGGGTCATCTGCCTTTCGGGCGGGGCCGAGGGGGCAGTGGGCAAGCTCATTCAGACCAACCAGATGCCCAAGGCGCGCGCATTGATGGAACGGCTGGCCGCGATCTATCCCGGCCGGCTCTATGTCGAGCTCCAACGCCATGCGGGCGAGGATGGCCGCATGATGGAGCCTGAGGCGCTCACCGAGCACCCCTTCGTCGAGATGGCCCATGCGCTCGATCTGCCGCTGGTGGCAACCAACGATGTGCATTTCGCCAAGGCTGAGATGTATGAGGCCCATGATGCGCTTCTGTGCATCAAGGATGGCGCCTATGTCGATCAGGCCGCGCCGCGCCGCCAGCTCACGCCGCAGCATCACCTGAAATCGCCCCAGGAGATGGCCGCGCTTTTTGCGGATCTGCCCGAGGCGCTGGAGAACACGGTCGAGATCGCGCGCCGCTGCGCTTTCCGCGCGCATAAGCGCTCGCCGATCCTGCCGCGCTTTGCCGAGGACGAGGTGCAGGAATTGCGCCGACAGGCAAGTGAGGGCCTCCAGGCCCGTCTCGCTGTCATCCCCCATGCCGTGCCGGTGGCCGCGTATGAAACGCGGCTGCAATTCGAGCTCGACATCATCGAGGGCATGGGCTTTCCAGGGTATTTCCTGATCGTGGCCGATTTCATCAAATGGGCCAAGGAACAGGATATCCCGGTGGGGCCGGGTCGCGGCTCGGGCGCGGGAAGTCTTGTCGCCTATGCGCTGACGATCACGGATCTGGACCCGCTGCGCTACAATCTGCTGTTCGAGCGCTTCCTGAACCCCGAACGCGTGTCGATGCCGGACTTCGACATCGATTTCTGCATGGATCGCCGCGAAGAGGTGATCCGTTACACTCAGGGAAAATACGGCCATGATAAGGTGGGCCAGATCATCACCTTCGGCGCGCTGCTGTCGAAGGCCGCGGTGCGCGATGTGGGGCGGGTGTTGCAGCTTCCCTATGGGCAGGTGGACAAGCTCTCGAAACTGATCCCTGTCGAGGGGGTGAAGCCTGTCAGCATCGAGAAGGCACTCGCCGATGAGCCGCGCCTTCGCGAGGCGGCGAAATCCGAAGAGGTGGTGGGCCGGCTTCTGGACTATGCCCGTCAGATCGAGGGGCTGTTGCGCAACGCCTCGACCCATGCCGCTGGCGTGGTGATCGGCGATCGCCCGCTGGATGAACTGGTGCCGCTCTACCGCGATCCGCGCT
>SLKB01000292.1 GCA_007134805.1 Paracoccaceae bacterium | reverse complement strand
GAGTTGAGCGTTCTGGCCCAGGCCCATGCCTGTGACATGGCCCGGCGCACCTATTTCGACCATCGCAGCCCTGAGGGCGCAACGCTCATGGATCGCGCGCGCCGCGCGGGCCTGCAGGGGCGCTGCGCGGTCGGCGAAAACATTGCGCGCGGGCAGCCCGATGTGCCCCGGGTGATGGCAAGCTGGATGCGCTCGCCCGGGCACCGGGGCAATATTCTGAAGCCTGCGTTCCGCGAGGTCGGGCTGGGGCGCGCACCCGGGGCGCATTGGGTGCAGGTTTTTGCAGCGCCGTGCTGAGCCATGCGCGCCATCCCCGCCTCGTGATCGGCGAGCGGATTGTCGCCGCAGGGCGCAGAGGTTAGGGTGCGCCGAATGTCAGCGACAGGACAAGCCCATGCGCGACGAGACCCCGCAGCCGATCTATCTGGACGACTACCTTCCGCCACCGTTTCTGGTCGAGGATGTCGCGCTGGAGTTTCATCTTGCGCCGCGCAGCACCCGCGTGCGATCGCGGGTCCGGTTTCGTCCCAACCCTGCGGCGGGCCCGGGGCATGATCTGCGCCTCGATGGCGAGGAGTTGACGCTCATCCGCGCCCAGATCGACGGCCGCGAGATCACCCCGCAGCTTTCGCGCACGGGCCTGAGCGTGCCCGCGCGCGATCTGCCCGAGGGCCCGTTCGACTGGGAGGCCGAGGTCGAGATCGCGCCCGAGGCCAATACCGCGCTGGAAGGGCTCTACATGTCGAAGGGCATGTATTGCACCCAATGCGAGGCCGAGGGGTTTCGCCGGATCACCTACTATCCCGACCGCCCCGATGTGATGGCCACGTTCCAGGTGCGCATCACCTCGGACCTTCCGGTCCTGCTCTCGAACGGGAACCTTGTCGCGCAGGGCGAGGGGTGGGCCGAATGGCACGACCCCCACCCCAAGCCCGCCTATCTCTTTGCCCTGGTCGCGGGCGATCTGGTCGCGCGGTCGGAACAGTTCACGACGATGGAAGGGCGCGAGGTCACCCTCAACATCTGGGTCCGCCCCGGCGACGAGGCGCGCACAGGCTACGCGATGGAAGCCCTGCGCCGCGCAATGATCTGGGACGAGGCGCGCTACGGCCGTGCCTATGATCTCGAGGTGTTCAACATTGTTGCGGTTGATGATTTCAACATGGGCGCGATGGAGAACAAGGGGCTCAACATCTTCAACTCGGCCTATGTACTCGCCTCGCCGGAAACTGCGACCGATGGCGATTACGCGAGCATCGAGCGGATCATCGCGCATGAGTATTTCCACAATTGGACCGGCAACCGGATCACCTGCCGCGACTGGTTCCAGCTGTCGCTGAAAGAGGGGCTGACTGTCTTTCGCGACCAGCAGTTCATGGCCGAGATGCGCAGCCCTGCCGTCAAGCGGATCGAGGATGTGCTGACCCTGCGCGCGCGGCAGTTTCGCGAGGATGACGGCCCGCTCGCGCACCCGGTCCGGCCCGAAAGCTATGTCGAGATCAACAATTTCTACACGGCCACAGTCTATGAGAAGGGTGCGGAACTGATCCGCATGCTGCAACTTCTGGTCGGAGAAGAGGCCTATGCCGCAGCGCTCGATCTCTATTTCGACCGCCATGACGGGCAGGCCTGCACGATCGAGGACTGGATCGCGGTGTTCGAGGAAGCCGCGGGGCGGGACCTTTCGCAGTTCAAGCGCTGGTACGCGCAGGCCGGCACACCGCGACTGGAGGTGCGCGAGGACTGGCAGGAGGGCCGCCTTACCCTGCATTTCCGCCAGCACACACCGCCGACCCCGAACCAGCCGCTGAAAGAGCCGCAGCTTATCCCGGTCGCGCTGGGGCTGATCGGCCCCGACGGGCGCGAAATGCTGCCCACGCAGGTCCTCGAGATCGACGGGCCGGCACAGAGCGTCACCTTCGAGGATCTGCCCGCACGGCCCGTGCCCTCGATCCTGCGCGGGTTCTCGGCGCCCGTGATCCTCGATCAGCCGATGAGCAGCGAAGCCCGCGCGCTTCTGCTCGCGCATGACACGGACCCCTGCACCCGGTTTGAAGCCGGGCGCGGGCTGGCCCGCGATATCCTGCATGCGATGGTGCTGGAGGGGGCGCGGCCGGGGCCGGATTACCTGGACGCGCTGCGGCTGATGCTGACCGATGAACAGCTTGACCCGGCGTTCCGCGCGCTTGCCCTGCGGCTGCCGGGGCAGGAAGATCTTGCAGGTTCGCTGCACGAGGCCGGCCACATCCCCGACCCGGACGCGATCCATGCCGCGCGCGAGTCTGCGCAGCGCCTGATCGCCGAGGCGCTGGCCCCCGAGCTTGCGCGCGTGGCCCAGAGCATGCAGACCCCCGGCCCCTACAGCGCCGATGCGCGCGATGCGGGGCGCCGCGCGCTCAAGGTGCAGGCGGTGGGGTTGCTTGCCTATGCCGATGGCGGCGCGAAGGCGCGCGACTTGTTCGAGCGCGCCGACAACATGACCGAGCAGATGGGTGCGTGGACCGCGCTCTTGTCAATTGGCGCCGGGGCCGAGGAGACTGCGCAATTCTACCGTCAATGGGCGCAGGACCGGCTGGTCCTCGACAAATGGTTCATGGCGCAGACGCTGCGCGCCGTCCCCGACCGCGCGGCCATGACGGCGCGGGCGCTGACCGAGCACCCGGATTTCGACTGGCACAACCCCAACCGGTTCCGCGCCGTGATCGGCGCGCTCGGGGCCAATCCCGCAGGGTTCCACCATCTTTCGGGCGAAAGCTATGCGCTGGTCGCGGACTGGCTGATCCGGCTCGATGGCGTCAACCCGCAAGCTGCGGCGCGCGTGTCGACCGTGTTCGAGGCATGGGCGCGCTATGACGCGACCCGCCAGCGCCTGATGCGCGCGCAGATGGAGCGGATCCGCGCGCATGACCGGCTGAGTCGCGATATGGGCGAGATGATCGGGCGCATGCTCGACTAGACTGCGCGAGCCCCCGTGTTGACCACCGAGTCCCTGCTCCCCGCGCACAACCAATGCGTGTGCGGGCGCGATGGATGCGCCCCTCGCGGGTTATCCCCAGCTTTTTCGTTAATGCGTGACTTTTTTCTTTACAGCGCGATGGATTGCTACCACCATATCTAGTAAGCGCACGCAGAGGCGCAGGAAAGTATAGCGGTCACCCTCTGTGTCTAGCGGCGCCAGACACAGTCAGCGCAAATGAGGCGGGCATGTCAGCAGCAGAGCTTTACCTTTCATCCGAAACCCTTCACCCGATCGATATGGTCGAGACCCTGGCCGAGCATCACTCCTGGGATTTCGACCGGATGAACGAGGATCAGATCGCCATGGCGGTCGAGGGGCAGTGGCGCACCTATTCCGTGACACTCGCGCTGTCACCCCGCGATGACATGCTGCGCCTTCTGTGCACTTTCGAGATGGATCCGCCCGAAGGCGCGATGGCGGCGCTCTATGAAACCATCAGCCGTGCCAATGACATGGTCTGGTCGGGTGCGTTCAGCTTCTGGGAAAGCCAGCGCCTGATGGTCTGGCGCTACGGGCTTCTTTTGTCGGACGACACGCCCGCCGGCATCGACCAGATCGAACGGATGATCCGTTCGGCGATCACGGCGGCAGAGAGGTTCTATCCGGCCTTCCAACTCGTCGCCTGGGCCGAGCACAGCCCCGAATCGGCCCTCAACATGGCCCTGGCAGAGGCGGTCGGCCGCGCATAACGCCGATGCCCCCTTGACCCCCTCATGTCCGCCGCGCAGACTCGGAAAAAAACACGAGGGCGACGGGCATGTCATTCGAGGCGATCGAAACCAACGGATTGGTGTTGCTGGGCTGCGGCAAGATGGGCTCTGCCCTGCTGTCCGGCTGGCTGGAAAAGGGGCTTGCAGCATCGGCGGTGCATGTGATCGACCCCAAGCCCTCGGCCTGGCTGGAAGCGACCGGCGCGCATCTGAACGCGGATCTGCCCCCTGCCCCGGCGGTGATGCTGCTGGCGATCAAGCCGCAGATGATGGGCGATGCGCTGGACGGATTGCAGGCCTATGGCGGCGGCGGCACGCTGATCCTGTCGATCGCCGCCGGCACGCCCATCGCCCGGTTCGAGGAGGTGTTCGGCGCGCACACGCCGGTCATTCGCGCGATGCCCAACACGCCGGCCGCCGTCGGCCGTGGGGTCACGGCGCTGTTCGCCAACCCGCATGCCAGCACGGCAGACATGGAGCTTGCGCAGGCGCTGCTTTCGGCCGTTGGCGAGACTGTCACGCTCTCGGCCGAAGCCCAGATGGATGCGGTGACGGCCGTTTCGGGCTCTGGCCCGGCCTATGTCTTCCATCTGATCGAGGCGATGGCCGCAGCCGGCGAGGCCGAGGGGCTGGCGCCTGAGTTGGCGATGCAACTGGCGCGCGCGACCGTGGTCGGTGCGGGGCAACTCGCCTATCACAACGACGCGCCCGCCGCAGAGCTGCGCCAGAATGTCACCAGCCCGGGCGGAACGACCGCCGCCGCGCTCGAAATCCTGATGGATAAGGACATGGGGCTTTCCCCGCTCATGCGCCGGGCGGTGGGTGCCGCGGCGGCGCGCGCGCGCGAGTTGGCCGAATGAGCACGCAGATCACCTTCGCCCAGTTCGAGGCGGTCGATATCCGCGCAGGCACGGTCACACGCGCCGAACCTTTCCCCGAGGCACGCAAGCCTGCGATCAAGCTCTGGATCGAGTTCGGGGCCGAAATCGGCCTGCGGAAATCCTCGGCGCAGATCACCGACCTCTATACGCCCGAGGATCTCGTGGGCCGGCAGGTTATGGCCGTGGTCAATTTCCCGCCGCGGCAGATCGGTCCGTTCCTGTCCGAAGTGCTGGTGCTCGGGGCGAGCGATGCGGCGGGACGGATCAGCCTGCTTGCGCCCGATCACCCGGTGCCCGACGGCGCGCGGATGCATTGAGGGGCACAGATGGCTGAACTTTACCTCACCCGCCCGATGCCGCCCAAGGCGCTGCGCGCTGCGCAGGCGGCCTTCAATGTCACGGAACGCCCGCTCAACACGCCGCTGAAGAAAGGCGAGATGCGCGCGTCCCTCGTCCTTTACGATGTCGTCATCCCGACCCTGGGCGATCTGTTCACCGCCGAGGTGTTTGAAGGCATGGAAGGATCGCGCTGCCGCCTTCTTGCGAATTTCGGCGTGGGCTACAACCACATCGATGTCGAAGCCGCGCGCAAGGTGGGCATCGCGGTGACCAACACCCCCGGCGCCGTGACCGAGGCCACGGCCGATATTGCACTGATGCTGATGCTGATGAGCGCGCGCCGTGCCGCCGAGGGCGAGCGTCTGGTGCGCGCGGGCAAATGGACAGGCTGGCACCCGACGCAGATGCTCGGGCTGCATCTGGGCGGCAAGACCTGCGGGATCATCGGCATGGGGCGCATCGGTCAGGCCATCGCGAGGCGGGTGCATTACGGGCTGGGGATGAAAGTCATGTACCACTCGCGCAGCTACAAGCATCTCGAGATGCCGGCGCGGGCGGCCGACAGCCTCGAGGCGCTGCTCGCCGCGTCCGATTGCGTGATCCTCGCGGTGCCCGGCGGGGCCGAGACGCGCCACCTGATCGGCGCGGCGGAACTCGCGTCGATGCGGCCGCATGCGCATCTGATCAATATTGCGCGCGGCGATGTGGTTGACGAGACCGCCCTGATCGCTGCGCTGCAGTCGGGGCAGATCGGCGGTGCGGGGCTCGATGTCTACGAGAACGAGCCGCGCGTGCCCGAGGCGCTGCGCCAGATGGAGAATGTGACATTGCTGCCGCATCTGGGCACCGCGGCGCTTGATGTGCGCGAGGAGATGGGGCTGATGGCCGTCGAGAACGCGATTGCGCATCTCAACGACCAGCCGCTTCTGAACCCTCTCTGATCCGGACACCCGGCAGGTGTGAAGCCCGCCTGCCGCTTACTCCATCGCTTCGAGTTCGTCGATGAAGCCCGCGATCATCTCGAGGCCCTTGTTCCAGAAGGCGGGGTCCGACGCGTTGAGGCCGAAGGGCGCGAGCAGCGCGCTGTGGTGTTTTGACCCGCCCGCAGAGAGCATCTCGAAATACTTGTCCTGAAACCCTTCGGGCGCGTCCTCATAGGCCGCGTAGAGCGCGTTCACCAGCCCGTCGCCGAAGGCATAGGCGTAGACATAGAAGGGCGAGTGGATGAAATGCGGGATATAGGCCCAGTAGGCCTCGAACCCCTCGCCCTCGCGGAAATTGAAGGCAGGCCCGAGGCTTTCGCGCGTCACCGCCATCCAGAGCGCGCTGATATCCTCGGGCGTCAGCTCACCGTCGCGGCGCGCCGCGTGCAGCTTGCATTCGAAATCATAGAAGGCGATCTGGCGCACGACCGTGTTGATCATGTCCTCGACCTTGCCGGCGAGCAGTGTCTTGCGCTCGGCATCGGTTTTCGCGTTCTCGAGCATCTTGCGGAAGGTCAGCATCTCGCCGAAGACGGACGCCGTCTCGGCAAGAGTCAGTGGCGTCGAGGACAACAGTTCACCCTGCGCGGCTGCAAGGCGCTGGTGCACGCCATGCCCCAGTTCATGCGCAAGGGTCATCACATCGCGCGGTTTGCCGAGATAGTTCAGCATCACGTAGGGGTGCGCGTCGCTTACGGTCGGGTGGGCGAAGGCGCCGGGGGCCTTGCCGGGCTTGACGGCGGCGTCCGTCCAGCCTTTCGTGAAGAAGGGCTCGGCCAGTTCGGCAAGCTGCGGCGAGAAGCTCGCATAGGCCTCGGTCACGGTTTGCCGCGCCTCATCCCAGCTGATCGTGCGCGGAGGCTCGATCGGCAGGGGCGCGTTGCGGTCCCAAAGCTCCAGCTTGTCGAAGCCCATCCAGCGGGCCTTGAGCGCGTAGTAGCGGTGGCTGAGCCGCGGATAGGCTGCGACAACCGCATCGCGCAGGGCGGCGACCACTTCGGGCTCGACATGGTTGGCGAGGTGGCGCGCGTGCTGCGGGCTGGGCATCTTGCGCCAGCGATCCTCGATCTCCTTGTCCTTGGTGAGCGTGTTATGGACCCGCGCGAAGAGCTTGATATTACGCGACAACACATCGGCGAGCGCGCGGGCTGCCGCCTCGCGACGCGCGCGGTCGGGGTCGGTCAGCAGGTTCAGCGTCGATTCGAGCGCGAGCGGTTCTTCCTCGCCCTCGATATCGAAGCTGAGCCCCGCCATCGTCTCGTCAAAGAGCCGGTTCCACGCCGCCGCGCCGACCGTGGACTGATCGTGCAGGAAACGCTCCAGTTCATCGGACAGTTGATGCGGGCGCATGGCACGCATCCGCTCGAATACGGTCCGGTAGCGCGCGAGATCGGCATGCGCGTCCAGAAGCGCCGCGAAGGTGTCTTCGGGAATGCGGTTCAATTCAAGCGTGAAGAATACCAGCGGGGTGGTCGCATCGGTCACCTTGTCCTGCGTATCGGCCATGAACTTGGCGCGGGCAGCATCGACCGTGTTCTGATAATAGCGCAGGCCTGCATAGGACATGAGCCGCCCGGCGGTCTTGTCGATCACCTCGTAGCGCTGGACACAGGCGAGCATCCCGGCCGCGTCAAGATCCGCGAGCTTCCCTTCGTAAGTCGCTGCGAAATCGGCGCATTCCTGTTTCAGCCAGGTCATGTCACGTGCGACTTCGGGCGCATCGGGGGCCTTGTAGAGATCGCTCAGATCCCAATCCGGCAAGGCGCCGAATTCGGTTTGCGTGCTCTGTTGCTGATCGAGGGCCATGCGTCTTCTCCGGCTGAGGGGGTCGAAAGCCCTAACTAGGCCCGTCAGGGCCGGGCTGCAAGCGGATCACGGCCGTTCGGCGAAGGGCCACGGGCGCTCAGCCTGCGCAAATGTGAGATAATGCGCGGCCTGCGCGATCCAGCGGCCGAGGATCTCACCCGCTTCGGCGATCCTTGGATTGGGCTGGCGATTGTCGACGAGCAGGATCACCACCTGGATGAGCGCGAGCAGGAAGACGAGCGATTGCGCGATCGACATCAGGCCCGCCACGATCAGCATGAAGACAAGGCGCAGCCAGAG
>SLKB01000259.1 GCA_007134805.1 Paracoccaceae bacterium | reverse complement strand
GCCCGCGGCGCATTCTCGCGCGTCCAGAGGATGTCACGCCGCAATTCGATCACGGCAGCGGCCATCGGGTCGAAAAACCGCCGCCCCGGCAGAACCATCGCCGTCGCGTCGCTCTCGCCGACCTGACCGCGCGCATCTTCCACCTGCAGCGCGATCTTCACGGGAAGATTGGCCCAAGGGTGCTGCGAGAAATCCTCGATGAAGGCATCCTCGATCTCGGTACGCGACCCGGAGGCTGGCATCGCCAGCGGCACGGTCATTGCCCCGCGCGTCTCGGGCTCACGCGCAAGGCCGTAGCGGCGGTCTACCGCGTCAAGATCGAGCGCGATTTCAACCTCACCGCCGACAACGCCGTAATCATCGCGCGCGATGTAATCCTGCCGCATCAGCCCGCCGCGTTCGCGCTCTGCCGTGCCGTCAAGCGCGACGACCGGGGGCTGGTCGATCAAGGCGACCACTTCCCAGTCCCGGCCTGCAGGCCCGCGAATGCTCAGCCGGCCAGAGCTTTCTATCTCGAAATCCTGCGCCATGGCAGTGGGCTCGGACGCGTCGCGGGCGGACAGGCTTTCCTGCACGCTCATCACGCCTTCCTGGCCGTAGAAGCGGATCGTGACCCGGCTGCCCTGCGGCAGTTGCAGCGCTGTGCGATCGACCTCATTGAGGTAAAGGCTCGGCCGTCCGGTGTAGCTTGGCGGCTGCACCCACGCCTCCCAGGAGGGGCCGGCCGCCACGGCCTCAGCGCGGCCCGGGATCTGTGCGATTTCGGTGATCTCGCTCACGCGACCGGGCGCGCCGAAGATCACGGCCACGCCAAGTGCTGTCAGCGCCATGTAGCGCAGCCCGTAGCGGTCATGCCGTGCCAGCCGAAGATCGCCGGGGACCGCGCGCACATCGCGCAACATTGCCTGCATCCGGACGAGATGCGCGCTCCAGACCTGACGCGAGGCCGGATCGGACGCGCCCACCGCCTGCGCATCGGCCAGCGCCGAGAGCGGCCGCCCGGGTATCGCACGATCCAGCCGCGCAAGCGCGTCGCGGCGGCCGGGGATCTTCAGGCGCCAGAAGCCGATCCCGAAGGCGGCCAGAAGCCCCAGGGCCAGCATGAAGGCCGCGATCATCGCGACACTGCCTGCGACATGGTCCTGCAGCCCGAAGCCCAGCACAGCGATCGCCGTGAAGAGAAGCGAGGTGAACGGCCAGAAGGCGCGCGCCAGACGCTCCACCCAGAGCCCGAAAAGTGTGCGCCGCAGCGCCTGTTTCAGGGCAATTCCGGCGGGGTCTTGATTGCGTCGTCTCATCCGTCCTCGTCAGAAGCCGTTGCGGGAGCCGTCTCCAGCCATGGCGGTAACGTATCGCGGTTGATCATCTCGTCAAAGCTTGGACGCGGTCGAATGACGGCATATTGATCCCGATGCACAAGAACTTCCGGAACAAGCGGCCGTGAGTTGTATTCCGAGGCCATCACCGCGCCATAGGCGCCAGCCGAGCGGAAGGCGACCAGCGCATCGGGCGCAAGCGGGGGCATCGCGCGCTGCTTCGCGAAGGTGTCACCTGATTCGCAGACCGGGCCCACGATGTCGACCGGCGCCCGCGCGACGCCCGGTGCGGGCTCGATGACCGGGATGATGTCGTGATGGGCGCCATACATCGCCGGGCGGATCAGATCGTTCATCGCGGCATCGAGGATCAGGAAATCGCGCCCTTCGCCCTGCTTGAGATAGAGCACCGAGGCCACGAGGATGCCCGCATTGCCGGAAATGAGCCGCCCCGGTTCGATCTCGATCTCGACATCGAGATCGCCCACCACGCGCTTGATCATCGCGCCATACTCGAGCGGCAGGGGCGGGGCCTCGTTGCTCTGCGTGTAGGGGATGCCCAGCCCGCCGCCCAGGTCGAGCCGCCGGATCGGATGACCGTCGGCGCGCAGCAAATGGGTCAGCTCGACGATCTTGGTGAACGCGGCCTCGAACGGCGCCAGATCGGTAAGCTGGCTGCCGATATGGACATCGATCCCGACCACCTCGATCCCCGGAAGCGCGGCCGCCTCAGCGTAGATCTCGCGCGCCCGGCTTATCGGGACGCCGAACTTGTCTTCCTTGCGCCCGGTTGCGATCTTTTCATGCGTGCGCGCATCGACATCTGGGTTCACGCGCAGCGTGATCGGCGCGCGGGTGCCCATGCTCGCGGCCACCTGCGACAGAAGCGCCAGTTCCTCGGCCGATTCGACATTGAATTGCCGGATACCCTGCCCGAGCGCATACGCCATCTCGACACGGGTCTTGCCGACGCCCGAGAAGACGATCCGCTCACCCGGCACACCGGCGGCCCGCGCCCGACGATATTCCCCCCCCGAGACGACATCCATGCCCGCCCCCAGCGCGCCCAGCAAGCGCAGGATGGCCTGGTTCGACAAGGACTTGATGGCAAAGCAGATCAGATGCTCGCGCCCGGAAAGCGCCTCTTCGAAAAGCTGGAAATGCCGCGTCAGTGTGGCGCTGGAGTAGCAGTAGAAGGGCGTGCCGACCGCGACTGCGATCTCGCGCAGGGGCACATCCTCGGCATGCAGTTCACCGTCCTTGTAGAGGAAATGATCCATGGGGCGTATGACTTCTTGCAGATCAGGGCTGCGGTGCAGCGGGGGCAGGGTCCGGGCGCGAACGCAGGAACAGATAGAGCGGCACCCCGCAGGACACCCCGATACAGAAGGTCGCCGGGATTGCCAGAAGCCCGATGAAGCGCCGCCGCTGCCAGGTCTCGACCAGAACGAAGACCGTGAGCGCAATCGCTGCGATCGTCAGATCCCAGACCAGCCCGGAAGTTGCCGCATTCGCATGCCAGGCATCGACCATCGCCATGAGCGACCATTCATTCTGCACGAACCACGTGATGAACCAGTACATCGGATGGATGCTGCCCCAGATCGCAAGCGCGAGATATAGCATGCGCAAAGGGCTCATAACCGACCCGCGACCCCCATCCGCATCTCGCCCGAGACACTCACCCCCGGGGCCTGCGGTGGTTCATACTGGGGAGGGCCATCGGCCCCGCAGGCCGCCAGCGCCAGCAGGGTGGCAAGGCAAAGGGCACAGCGCGTCCTCGTCATTCCAGCACCTCTTTCCAGCGTGCGATCTGCGCACGGACATTGGCGGGTGCGGTGCCGCCATGGCTGGTCCGGCTGGCGACGGAGTTGCGCACCCCCAGCACAGAATAGATGTCTTGCGTGATTTCTCCATGCACGGCCTGCATTTCGCTCAGCGAAAGATCGGCCAGATCGCACCCTTTCTGCTCGGCGCGGGCCACAAGCGTGCCCGTGACGTGATGCGCGTCGCGGAAGGGAAGGTTCAGCGCACGCACCAGCCAGTCGGCAAGATCCGTCGCCGTCGAGAACCCGGAGGCCGCCGCTGCTTCAAGCGTGTCGCGCTGCGGCTCGAGATCGCGCAGCATCCCCTCCATCGCCGCTAGGCCGAGGATCAGCGTGTCGGCCGCATCAAAGACCTGTTCCTTGTCTTCCTGCATGTCCTTGGAATAGGCCAGCGGCAGCCCCTTCATGACCGTGAACAACGCAACACCCGCACCCAGGATGCGCCCGAGCTTGGCGCGCAGCAATTCCGCCGCGTCGGGGTTGCGCTTCTGCGGCATGATGCTCGACCCGGTCGAGAACCGGTCCGAGAGCCGCACGAAACGGAACTGCGCCGAGGACCAGATCACCAGCTCCTCTGCAAAGCGCGACAGATGCGTCGCGCATATCGCTGCGGCCGAGAGGAACTCGAGCGCGAAATCGCGATCCGACACTGTGTCGAGCGAATTTGCCGTGGGCCGGTCGAAGCCCAGCGCCTGCGCGGTCATCTGCCGGTCGATCGGAAAGGACGTGCCGGCCAGCGCCGCAGCACCAAGCGGACATTCGTTCATGCGCGCGCGCGCATCGACAAACCGCGCGCGGTCGCGGGCGAACATCTCGACATAGGCCAGCATGTGATGGCCCCAGGTCACGGGCTGGGCGCTTTGCAGATGCGTGAAGCCCGGCATCACCCAATCCGCCCCGGCCTCGGCCTGTGCGAGAAACGCCCGCATCAGCGCCTCGAGCCCCGCGATCGCCGCGTCGCATTGCGCGCGCACCCAAAGCCGGAAATCGACCGCCACCTGGTCATTGCGCGACCGCGCCGTGTGCAGCCGCCCCGCGGCCGGGCCGATCAGATCCCGCAGCCGCGCCTCGACATTCATGTGAATGTCTTCGAGCGCCGGCTTGAACTCGAACGCGCCCGCCTCGATTTCTTCGAGGATCTGGGCGAGGCCTGCATCGATTGCGCGCTGGTCCTCTTCGGTGATGATCCCGCACGCGGCGAGCATCGCAGCATGCGCGCGCGAGCCTGCGATATCCTGCGGGGCCAGGCGCTTGTCGAAGCCGATCGAGGCATTGATCGCCTCCATGATCGCATCGGGCCCGGACTGGAAGCGCCCGCCCCACATTGCATTGGCATTCGGCCTGTCCATGTGTCGCCCCCAGCTGCGGATCGCGCATTGCAGCCCCGCGTATACGGCTCGGGGATGCTGAAGGCAATGCACTGGCCGCGCTGCGTAAAAAGCGTCCAATTTTAGGCAAGCTGCTGCTTTTAACTGCGGTTTAAATCTCTGGGCGAATAGTGACCCAAATGACGGAGATCAAAATGACTTTTGCATCATCAAAGCGCTATCCGGATGATCTGGTTTACGATTCACCACTTTCCGCCGCAGCGGAAGCACAGCGCCGCGACACGCTCAACCTCGTGCGTGATGCGCTCGACGAGAAGCGGAGCATGCTGGCCTTTCAACCTGTCGTGCAATCCCGCATGACCCGCCGCGCCGCCTTTTACGAAGGTCTGATCCGGATCATGGATGATACTGGCAGGATCATCCCGGCCGGTGATTTCATGGACGCGGTCGAGACCAATGAACTGGGGCGTCGCATCGACTGCATGGCGCTGGAGCTGGGCCTTGCCACGCTCAGGGCGGAACCCTCGATCCGGCTTTCGATCAACATGTCGGCGCGCTCGATCGGCTATCCCGACTGGCTCTCGACGCTGGAGCGCGGGTTGCGCAGCGACTCGACGCTGGGCGAGCGGCTGATCCTCGAGATCACCGAGTCCTCCGCGATGATCATGCCCGATCTGGTGACCGTCTTCATGCAGGACATGCAGGAGCGCGGCATCTGCTTTGCGCTCGATGACTTCGGCGCGGGCTACACGGCCTTCCGCTATCTCAAGGAATTCTATTTCGACATCGTCAAGATCGACGGATCATTCATCCGCAATATCTCGGAAAATCCCGACAATCAGATCGTGACCCAGGCTCTCGTGACGATCGCGCGCCATTTCGACATGTTCACGGTCGCGGAATCCGTCGAGTGCTCCAAGGACGCGCGGATGCTGGTCGATCTTGGGGTGGATTGTCTGCAGGGCTATTATTTCGGCGCCCCGAGCGTGCAGGAGCCCTGGAAAGTCTCGCAACTCAAGGCGCACAAGGCGGGCTGACCGGCGCGTCAGCGCCATAACCCGACACAGCCGCCGCACAGTCACGCCTTCCCCGTCTGGGCTTAATTCCCGATCCGCGTCCCTCTTCGGCCGAAACTGCTTGCGTCATCGCAGGGGGTAGTGTCGATAATGGCGGTGCTGCTGCTTGGAGAATCCAGGCGCGCGCCGGGTGTCACCCGGCGCAGGTGATGGACGCAATGACATCTCCGGGCCGCAGCCCCTGAAGCAGAGCCGCGATGGAGAATACCATGCCCAAGAAGATCCTGCTGCCGATAGACATGAACGCGCCCGCTTCCTGGGTCAAACCCCTCGCAGAGGCGCAAAAGTTGCTTCAGGGCGGCGGCGAGTTGCATGTGGTCAGCGTGATGCCCGATTTCGGCATGTCGCTCGTGGGCAGCTTTTTCGAGTCCGGCTTCGAGAAGACGGCGCTGCACCATTTCGGTGACATGATGCGCAGCTGGATCAAGCAGAACATCCCGGGCGCGGTCGATGTGCATGCCCATGTGCTGCACGGCAAGATCTATGACGAGATCCTCAAGGCCGCCGACAAGCTCGATGTCGATCTCATCATCATGGCGGCCCATCGCCCCGAGGCGAAGGATTATCTGCTGGGCTCAAACGCCACGCAAGTGGTGCGCCATGCCAAGCAATCGGTGTATGTCACGCGCGATTGACAGCCCGCAGTGAATGATCTGCGAGACAGGCGCCGCACAGCCATCACTTGTATTCGATCAGCCGCGTCTGCCGCCCTGCGAGGCGCCGAAGCCAGAAGGTTGCGACACCCTGGAATTCGGCCAGTTTGCCCAGAATCGTCGCCCCCGCAGCACCTGCGGCGCGGTCCGCAGACAGCGCCATACGCCGGAACCGCAGCATCTGGCGCAGGAAGGACGCTGCATAAAGCACGAGCACAAGACCGACGAGCGGCGGCCAGAGGATCAGCCCCAGCACGGCAAGCGCCGGCAACACCCCGCCCCAGCCGATCGCGCGCAGCAACTGCGCCCGGCTTGCCTCCGGGTGGCGCAGGGCGAGGGCCGCATAGCTGTGCCCCGCGCGCGTGGTCCGGCGCCACCAGGGCGACAGCGCCAGCAGTTGCGCGTCATGTTCACTCATCAGCGCGTCGATCCGCCAGGTCTGCCAGCCCCGCGCCTGCAGCCGCCGGCACAGATCGTCATCCTCACCCGCGATGAGGCTCGCCTCATAGCCCCCGATATCGGCGAGCGCCGCGCTGCGCATCATCACGCAGCCGGCGCAAAGCTGGGCCGCCCCCAGCGGTTTGTTCCATTCCCAGTCGATCAGGAAGTTGAAGATCGAGGCATCGGGGCGCGCCTCGAACTGGCGCCCGAACACCAGCGCGGCCTTCGGGGTTTCGCGCAGGAAGCCGATCGCGGTCGCGGGCCAGTCCTGCTCCAGTATGCAGTCGGCATCGATGAACTGGACAAACTCGGCAATATCGGGTTGCAAGGCCGCAAACCCGGTATTGCGCCCGCGCGCGGCCGTGAAGGGCTGGTTGGCATCAAGTTCGATCACCTCGACGCCGGCGGCGCGCGCCTGCGCGACGCTGTCATCGCGCGAGCCGCTGTCGACATAGATGACCCGCCGCGCCAGTGGCGCCACGGCGGCAAGGCAGGCTCCGATGCGCCGTGCCTCGTTCCGGCCGATCACGACCGCATCGAAGCTGGGCGTCATGCGTGGCATGCCCTGACGCGTGCGGCCCGATCATGCTCGCCCGTCGGTCGCGCAGGGCATGCCACGCACATGCGGCAGGGCTCAGACCGACCGGCCGCGCGCGATCCGCGCATAGGCTGCGACGCGCTGGCCTGCGCGATCCGTCGCCTGCGCGATGAGCTTCCGCGTGGCCCGGTGCAGACCCTGCTGGCGCTGCAACGACACGAGGCGCAGATCGAGCTGCGCCGGCTTGAGATGATTCTGATCAATGATGTGCTTGCTCATTCCTCGGCCCTTTCAGGTTGAACCGGCCGAGATTAACACACCCGCCCGCTCAGGCAAAACCCCGAATCCCCAGCACCGCGCCACCCAGTCTTGACGCCCCGTGGTCCAGCAGCTAGCCAAGGCGCCACGCTCAGACGGAAGGAGAGGTCATGGCGCAACCCTCGTTGCTCATTCTGCCCGGAGACGGCATCGGCCCTGAAGTCATGGCAGAGGTGCGCCGGGTCATCGACTGGTTCGCTGACAAGCAAGGGCTCGGTTTCGATGTCAGCGAGGACCTCGTGGGTGGCGCGGCCTATGACGCCCATGGCGTTCCCGTGACCGACGCCACCATGGAGCGCGCGCACGCGGCCGACGCCGTGCTGCTGGGTGCCGTGGGCGGGCCCGAATATGATGATCTCGACTTCGCCGTGAAGCCCGAGCGCGCGCTCCTGCGGCTGCGCAAGGAGCTTGACCTCTTCTCGAACCTGCGCCCGGCGCAATGCTTCGATGCGCTCGCCGATTTCAGTTCGCTCAAGCGCGATATCGTCGCCGGCCTCGATATCATGATCGTGCGCGAGCTGACCTCGGGCGTCTATTTCGGTGAGCCGCGCGG
>SLKB01000208.1 GCA_007134805.1 Paracoccaceae bacterium | reverse complement strand
ATGAAGCCCCCTGGACAGAGTTGCACCCGCTCTTCGATCTCACGATCGCGCTCAATGTCCCCTTTGCTGAGCTTGAGCGCCGCCTCATCGACCGCTGGGTCGGTCTCGGGCTGGGGCAGGACAAGGCGCGCGAAAAGGCGCAGACCAACGACCTCGAGAATGCGCGCAAGGTGTTCACGCAAAGTATCGCGGCCGATATCGAGCTTTCCGTTGAGTAAACGGCACGCGCGATGCGCGTTTGACCCGCTGCCCACGAAACCGCCAGCAGGATGCCGGTCAGGGTGCGCGTCGGGTCATGAGCGCGTGGTGGAGGGTTTCACCCGCCGCGATCACCCCCTGCGATTGCGCGTCGCGGGTATTGAAGCGCAGCGCGGTGCCGTCCGCGGCAGTGACGATGCCGCCGGCTTCTTCGATCAGAAGCGCCCCGGCGGCCGTGTCCCAATGCCAGGTCGGCCGCAGGGTCAGCATCGCGTCGAACTGGCCTTGCGCGACAAGTGCCATCCGCCAGGCAAGCGAGGGGCGGAAATGGCGATCGAGAAGCGGCACGCCGCCCGGCCAGTGCGACGTGTCAAAAATCAGCCGTGACGCGAGCACCTTGGCCCCTGTCAGCTCATAGCGCGCGCTGACCTGCAAAGGCGCGCCATTCAGCGAGGCCCCCTGCCCGCGTTGCGCGGTATAGCTCAGCCCCAGGCGCGGCAGATAGACCACGGCCGAGACCACGCGCCCATCCTCGATCACGGCGAGCGCATGGGCGAAACTGTCTTGCCCGTCGAGGAAGGCGCGGGTGCCGTCGATCGGATCGATCACGAAGACGCGCGGCCGGGTCAGGCGGGCAAGATCATCCTCGGTCTCCTCGGAGAGCCAGCCATAGTCTGGGCGCGCGCCCATCAGCCGGTCGCGCAGCATCGCGTCGATCTCCAGATCCGCGGACGATACCGGCCCCTGCCCCGCGCCCTTGTCCCAGACCTGCGGGCCGGCGCCGAAATGGCGCAACGCGATTTCACCCGCAGCCCGCGCAGCAGCATCAAGGAGCGCAAGATCCGCGCCGTCACTCGCCCGCAAGGATCATCCCCTCAACGAGAAGCGAGGGCACGACGCGGCTCAGATGCGGTCGCGCGTCATTGGCCGGAATGATCCGCAAGAGCATCTCGCGCAGATTGCCGGCGATGGTGCATTCATTGACAGGGTAGGTCATCTCGCCGTTCTCGACCCAGAAGCCGCTCGCCCCGCGCGAGTAATCGCCGGTGGTGGGGTTGATGGTCGAGCCGATCATCGAGGTCACCAGAAGCCCGGTGCCCATCTGCGCGATCAGCGCGTCGCGCGAGTGTGGCCCCTGCGTCAGCGCCACGTTCGAAATTGACGGCTGCGGTGGGCCCGACGTGCCGCGCGATGCGCTCGCCGTGCTGGCCAGCCCGAGCTTGCGCGCGCTCGACAGATCCAGCACCCAGCCCTGCAGCACCCCGTCCGACACAAGGTCACGAGCGTAGCTGCCCAGCCCTTCGGCATCGAAAGGGCGACTGCCGCTGCTGCGCGGGCGCAACGGGTTCTCATGCAGGCTCAGCCCGCGCGGCAGGACCTGCGTGCCCATCGCATCGCGCAACCAGCTGGAGCCGCGCACGATTGCCGCGCCGTTTATTGCACTCAACAGATGGCCAATCAGGCTCGCGGCAATGCGCTCATCGAAAAGAACCGGATAAGTGCCGGTTTTCGGCCGGCGCGCACCCTGACGACTGGCCGTACGCGCGCCGGCAAGCGCACCGATCTCTTCGGGGCTGGGGAGGTCGGCAGCGAAGATGCGCCCCTCCGCGGCATAGTCCCGCTCCATCCCGGTTCCCTCGCCGCTGATCGCGACGCAAGAAAGGTGATGCCCGCTGCGCATGTAGCCGCCGGAAAAGCCATTGCTCGCCGCAAGCCAGATCGACTGCCGTGTCTGTGCGGCAGATGCGGCCTGAACCTGGGCGACACCTGGCACTTCCAGGGCGGCCGCCTCGGCGCGCCGTGCGTGCTCGGCAAGCACCTCGGGGCTGAGTTCATCGCCCGGATCGAACAGCTCGAGCCCCTCGGCATCGCGGCGCGCAGCCAGTTGCTGCGGGTCTGCGAGGCCTGCATGCTGGTCCTCGGGCGCCTCGCGCGCCATCGCGACAGCACGCGCGGCCATGGCCTGCAGAGTCTCCGGGCGGGTGTCGGAGGACGAGATGCAGGCCTGGCGCTGGCCGACAAACACGCGCAACCCGATATCGAGCCCCTCGGCGCGTTCGGCATGTTCCAGCGCGCCCTTGCGGATATCGACCGACAGCGCGCGCTCCTCGATGGCCACCGCATCGGCGGCGTCCGCGCCCGCCGCCCGGGCAGCAGCAAGCAGATCCCGCGTCACAGAATCGAGGGTCGCGGTCAGGGCAGTGTCGGACATGCAGAAATCCCAGAATGAAACAGCGTGATCACGATCGATCTAGCCCGCCGCCAGAGGAAATGAAAGTCCGCCTGCAGGTTTTCTGCACTGGCTGGGGGCCCGGCACTTTGCCATTGTGTTTCACCCCCCGCATCCTACTCTGCCCGCACCGGATCATCAGGGAGGAGAGAAAGATGACACCCCAACGCCCCCAAAGGTGGCTCTGGCGCGGCACCGCGCTGAGCCTGCTTCTGGCCGCACCTGCCAGCGCAGAGGAGGCCTGTCGCGCGCTCGCCGATCTCAGGCTGAACGATGTCGCAGTGCTCTCGGCCGTTCCGGTGGCGGCCAGTGATGATCTGCCGGCCTTCTGTTCGGTGGGCGGCTATATCCGGCCAGCAATCAATTTCGAGATCCGCCTGCCAGACGACTGGAATGGCGGGTTCTACATGGCCGGGTGCGGCGGGTTCTGCGGCCAGCTTCTGTCGGACGAGCCGGGCTTCGTGAACGCGATGAATCACGGGCTGCGGCGCGGCTACGCGGCCGCGACAATGGATGGCGGGCATTGGGGCGCCTCATCGGTTGACGCCCGCTGGGCGCTGCACAACCGTCTGGCCGAGGTCGACTGGGGCGATCGGGCCGTGCGCGAGACGGCCAAGCTTGGCCAAACCGTGATCGCGCAATACTACGACGCCGCGCCGAGCCCGCGTATCTTTGCGGGCTGCTCAACAGGCGGGCGGCAGGCCAACATGCTTGCCCTGCGCGACCCCGATCTGTTCGACGGCATCCTGAGCGGGGCGCCCGCACTCGACTATACCGGGCTCGTTGCGACATGGATGGCAAGCGTCGTGCAGGCCAATACCGACGCGGACGGCCAGCGTATCATCGGGCCGGGCGATGTCGGCCTGATCCGCGAGCACGTCTATGCCCAATGCGACGCCGCCGACGGGCTGGAAGACGGGCTTCTCTCCGACCCCGACGCCTGCACCGTGGACTGGACTGCCATTGCCTGTGACGCCGGGGCCAACGCCCCCTGTCTGAGTGGCGCACAGATCGAAACGCTCACCGCCTGGACAGAACGCGGGGCGGTGGATTCCGAAGGCGCGCAACTTTATCCCGCGACAGTGCCGCTCGGGTCCGAGCCGTTCTGGGGCCTGTGGCTCACCGGGTTCGAGGCAGGAGGCGGCGCGCTCGTGCCCATCTTCAACCAGCAGTTCCTGCAATTCATGGCCTTCCGCGAAGACCGGGGCGAGGGCTTCACCTCGCTCGATTTCGACTTCGACGCCGACCCGCCAGAGCTGGCGTTCATGGGCCGGATCTACAATGCCACGACCCCGGACCTGTCAGCCTTCGCCGAGGCCGGGGGGCGAATGATCACCTGGCACGGGCTCGCTGATGCGATCGTGCCGCATGGCTACACGGTTGATTACTACACGCGCCTGCGCAAGACGCATGGCGCCGATCTCGATGCAGTGACGCGGCTCTTCCTGATCCCGGGGATGGATCATTGCGGCATTCAGCCGGGGCCGGGGATCACGTCGGCCGGGTTCGACCCGCTCACCGCGCTCGAGGAGTGGCTCGAGACCGGCACTGCGCCCGAAAGCCTCCTGATGACGCGGACCGATGCAGAGGGCGCAACCGACTGGACGCGCCCCGCCTGCGCCTGGCCTGCGAAAGCCGAATTGCGCACGGACAGCGGCTGGCGCGACGCCGAGAGCTTCATCTGCACGGAATAAGCCCCGCCTGTCGGGCGCGCGCGGCGCCCGACAGCAACACCGCTAGCCGTTCGACGCGGCGACCTTCAGGCCCGCTCCGTGCGGTGGCTCGGGTCTTTCGGACGCCGCGGGTGCTGGCTGGTCACCCGTATGGGCGTCCATGAATTCCATTACCAGCGGGCGGATATTGTTCCGCCAGGACTTGCCGGCGAAGATCCCGTAATGCCCTGCGCCGGGCTCGACATGGCTCGCCTTCAACTCGGGCGGAAGCCCCGTGAGGATATCGAGCGCAGCAAGGCATTGGCCCGGCGCGCTGATATCATCCTTCTCGCCCTCGACGATCTTGACCGCGACCTTGGTGATCTTCGCAAAATCGACCTTGTGGCCATCGACGACAAAGGCGTTGCGCGCGATTTCGCGGGACTTGAAGATCCGCTCGACCGTCGAGAGGTAGAATTCCGCGGTCATGTCCATCACGGAGAGGTATTCGTCATAGAAACGGTTGTGCCTGTCGCGCTCGCCATCGAGGCCGCGCGCAGCGGAACTTATCTTGTCGGTAAATGCCTGCGTGTGACGCTCGAGATTCATCGAGATGAACCCGCCAAGCTGCATCAGCCCCGGATAGACCAGCCGGCCCACGCCCGGATATTTGAAGCCCACCCGCTGGATCGCGAGATGCTCGAGCTGGCCCATCGTCACGCGGCGGCCGAAATCGGTAACCTCGGTCGGCGCGGCATCGGGGTCGACCGGCCCGCCAATCAGCGTGAGCGTGCGCGGCTGCGCCTCGGGGTCGATCTCTGCCAGATAGGCGGTTGCGGCAAGCGCCAGCGGCACTGGCTGACAGACTGCGATCACATGCGTGTCCGGCCCCAGATGGCGCATGAAATCCATCAGGTAGAGCGTGTAGTCCTCGATATCGAACTTGCCCTCGGACACGGGGATATCGCGCGCATTGTGCCAGTCGGTCACCCAGACTTCGCAATCGCTGAGCAGGCTCGACACGGTCGAGCGCATGAGCGTCGAGTAATGCCCCGACATCGGCGCGACCAGCAGCACCCGGCGTTCCTTCGCTGGGCGTCCATGCACCTTGAAGCGCAACAGATCGCCGAACGGGCGCGGCACCTCGACGAGCTCCTCGACGATATGATCGCGCCCGTCCTCACCCACGATCGACGAGATCGCCCAGTCCGGCTTGATCACCATGCGCGCGAAGCTGCGCTCGGTCACGCGGCCCCAAGCCGAAAGCACCTTGAACATCGGGTTCGGCACCATGCCCCAGATCGGGTATGACGCGAAGGCGCGCGCCGAAGCGCCCATCCATTCGTTGGTGTTGCGAATCGACTCGATCAGATCGTAAGTCGCCATGCCCTTCATGTGTTGCCCTTTCCTCGGCCCTGTCTCGGGCGCGATTGTTTAATCGCCGCTTTTCCTCTGTGCGATGCACCGTTATGCTGGCGCACGAGAGTTTAATGCTGCACATGCAAAGAATAGGGGGGAATTCTTTCCATGACAACTTCCGAATATGAAACTGACCCAAAAGTCGAACGTATGAAGGCCAATATGGCCAAGATCGAAGAGCTGACCCACCGCCTGACCGAGGCCCTGGCCCATCGCGAGCCACCCCGACCCAGCATGGAGGCCCCCGATTCGGGGCTGTTTCTGCACGCAGCGACCGCCTACTGGACCGACCTGTTCAAGAATCCGTCCAAAGCGCTGGAGCAACAGCTTGATTACTGGGGAAAAACCCTCAAGCACAATGTCGAGGTGCAGGAGGCCCTGTGCAGCGGCAAGCTCAAGGCGCCCGAGGATCACACCCCCGATGACAAGCGCTTCGCCCACCCGTTGTGGAAAAGCCACCCCTATTTCAACTACATCAAGCAGCAATACATGATCGCCACCGAGGCGATGCAGGATGCCGTGCAGTCGATCGACTCTCTGCCCGCGCGCGAAAAGCGCCGGCTGGAGTTCTTCACTCAGCAGATCCTCGACATGATGGCACCGACCAACTTCCTCGCCACCAATCCCGATGCGCTGATGAAGGCCGTGGAGACCGAGGGCGAGAGCCTTGTGCGCGGGCTTGAAAACCTCGTGCGCGATGTCGAGGCGAATGGCGGCGATCTCATGGTGACGCTTGCCGACAAGGACGCGTTCAAGGTCGGCGAGAACCTTGCCACCACGCCCGGAAAAGTGGTCTTCCGAAACCGCATGTTCGAGTTGATCCAGTACACGCCCACCACCGAGAAAGTGCATCGCGTGCCGCTGATGATCTTCCCGCCCTGGATCAACAAGTTCTACATCATGGACCTGAAGGCACAGAACAGCCTGATCAAGTGGATCGTCGATCAAGGCTACACGCTCTTCGTCGTCTCCTGGGTGAACCCGGACGAGACCTATGCCGATGTCACGCTCGATACCTATGTCGAGGAGGGCTATCTTGAGGCTATCCGCGTCGCCCGCGACATCACGGAGGAAAAGCAGGTTAATGTCATCGGCTACTGCATCGCCGGAACGACTCTCGCGCTCACCCTTGCGCTGATGAACAAGCGCAAGGACAAATCCGTCCGCTCGGCCACATTCTTCACCACGCTCACCGATTTCTCCGATCAGGGCGAAGTGGGCGTGTTCCTCGAGGAGGATTTCGTCGGCGGAATCGAGGCGGAATGCGGCGACAAGGGCTATCTTGGCAGCTATTACATGTCGCGGACCTTTTCCTTCCTGCGCGCCAATGACCTGGTCTATGGCCCGGCGATCCGCTCCTACATGATGGGCGAGGCGCCGCCCGCCTTCGATCTGCTCTACTGGAACGGCGATGGCACCAATCTGCCCGGCAAGATGTGTGTGCAGTATCTGCGCCAGCTCTGCCAGGGAGATCGTTTTGCCTCCGAGAGCATGCGCATCTGCGGCGAGGATCTCTCGATCGGCGATGTGCGCCACCCGCTCTGCGCCATTGCCTGCGAAACCGACCATATCGCCGCCTGGCGCTCGAGCTTTCGCGGCATCGGCAAGATGGGCAGCCGCGACAAGACCTTCATCCTCTCGGAATCGGGCCATATCGCCGGGATCATCAACCCGCCCAGCAAGAAGAAATACGGCCACTACACGGGCGAGGCCCCCAAGGACGACCCCGATGCCTGGCGCGAGGCCGCCGAGTTCCATGAGGGCTCTTGGTGGGGCCGGTGGGAAGAGTGGCTCAAGAAGCGCTCGGGCGCGATGGTCGACGCACGTGTCCCGGGTGATTCGGGGTATGAGGTCCTTGGCGATGCGCCAGGCACCTATGTGACCACTTCGGGAAATGACCTGATCTCATAGGGTTAACGAGCCGCGCAGAAATTTTGCTGCGCTGCAGAAAAAATCCCTTGTAATGCTGCGCTGCAGCATGCATATTCTGTTCAGTTGCAGCGGGCAGTTCAGTCAGGCTGCAGGGCAGATCGCACAAGGAGAGAGATCATGACCAAGACCGTTGACTACACCAAGATGATGAAAGACATGATGGGCGCATTCCCGATGGACACCAGCGCCATGCAGGACGCGTTCAAATCGCAGGCCGCACTGGCCGAGAAGATGAGCAAGGTTGCTCTGGAAGCTGCTGAAAAGTCGACCGAAGTGTCCACCAAATGGACCAAGTCGACATTGGCGAAAGTCGGCGAAGTGTCGACCGTCAAGGAAGACCCGGCAGACTACACCAAGGCAATGACCGATTTCGCGTCGGCTCAGGCTGAAATGACCGCCGAGCATGTCGCTGCTTTCGCTGAAATCGCGAAAAAAGTGCAGATGGACACGGTCGAGCTGCTGATGGCTGCTGGCAAGGACATGCAGGAAGAAGCTTCTGCTGCTGTCAAGAAAGCCACCGACACGGCGACCAAAGCGGCCAAAGCGACCGCAAAGTAAGAGCAGGGCAGAAACGGCACGATGTCCTCCCCATCCGTGCTGTCTGCGAGGGCGAGCGTCT
>SLKB01000321.1 GCA_007134805.1 Paracoccaceae bacterium | reverse complement strand
TGCTGATCGTCACCCATGACATGCGGCTGGCGGCGGATGTGTCCGATCACGTCGTGTTCCTGCATAACGGGCTGATCGAGGAACAGGGCCCGCCGGACTCGCTGTTCAAGACGCCGCGATCCGAGCGGCTCAAACGCTTCCTCAGCCACTCGCAAGCGGCCTGAGGCAATAACCCTTGGATAAGACACAACAGGAGAGTGAGATATGAAAAAGACTTCGCTGACACTGGCAGCGGCGATTGCCATGATGGCGTCGGGCGCGATGGCGCAGGATGTTGTGCGCATCGGCACCGAGGGTGCCTACCCGCCATGGAACTTCATCAATGACGCCAATGAGGTCGTGGGCTTCGAGATCGATCTTGGCAACGAGATCTGCCGCAGGGCAGAGCTGACCTGCGAATGGGTGCTCAATGACTGGGACACGATCATCCCCAATCTGGTGTCCGGCAATTACGACGTGATCATGGCCGGCATGAGCATCACCGAGGCGCGCAGCCAGGTGATTTCCTTCACCACGAATTACCTGCCCTCGGATCCCTCGGCCTATATGGGCCTCGCGGATACCGACCCTTCGGTGATCGAGAACGGCGTGATTGCCGTGCAGTCGAACACCGTGCAGGCGGGGATCGTGGCCGATGGTGATGCCGATGGGCTGGAATTCCCGACCCCGGACGAGACGATCTCGGCCGTGCGCAATGGTGAGGCGGATGCCGTGCTCGCCGACAAGAACTTCCTCGCGGCATATGTGGAAGATTCTGGCGGGGAGTTGGTCTTCCTCGGGGACGACCTCTATCCCGGCGACGGCACTGGCGCGGGTGTGCGCCAGTCTGATCACGAATTGCGCGAGACGCTGACCGCGATCATCGAAGAGATGAAGGAGGATGGCTCGCTCAACGAGTTGATCGTGGAATGGTTCGGCGACGGCATCGCCCAGTTCTGAAAGACTGAACCAAGGTGCAGGCCCCGGCTGGCGGGGCCTGCCTCAGCAGCCGCAGGCCATCCCAGATGTTTTCCTTCTGCATCGAACCCGCCACGCTCCCGCAATGGCAATGGTTCGCCTGTTACCTGACTACGGCCACTCATCTGCAATTCTATCGCTCGTTCGGGGTGGTGCTGGTGCTCCTGGCAATCACGGCACCGGTCGCGCTGGGAATGGGGATGCTTGGCGCGCTCGCGTTGCGCGCGCGGCTCTGGCCGGTGCGGCTGGTGGGGCAGGGCTATGTCAATCTGGTGCGGGGCGTGCCTGACATTGTCTTCTTCCTATTTGTGCCGATCGCGCTGGGGCAGGGGATTGAATGGGTCTTGCATCATATAAATTGCCCTGATTGGGAACAGCCGATCCGGCAAGGCAATGATTTCATCGTCTGCCGCGAAGCGAAGGTGCCGCCCAACAATGCCGCGCGCTGGGTGTTCGAACTCTATGCGTTCATCATGGCAGTGGTGGCCTTCGCGCTGGTCTTCGGGGCGTTCGTGGCCAACACGCTTTACGGCGCGATGCAGGCGGTCCCGCGTGCGCAGGTCGAGACAGCCGAGGCCTACGGTATGACGCGCGGTCAGGCGTTTCGCCGGGTCGTGATGCCGCAGATGTGGGTCTATGCGCTGCCGGGCCTGTCGAATATCTGGCAGATCCTGATCAAGGCGACGCCGCTGCTGTTCCTTCTGGGCATTCAGGACGCGGTCTACTGGGCGCGCGAGCTGGGCGGGCAGAAGACCTCGCTCTATGCCTATCCGCATCCGGACTGGCGAATGTGGTATTTCCTGGCATTGCTGTGTTTCTATCTGTTGCTCACCTGGGGAAGCGAGCGGGTGTTTGCCCGGCTGAATGACCGGCTCTCGCACGGGCAGGCGACCGCGGCGGGCGAGCGTTTGCGAAAGGCGGCGGCATGAGGACCTGCTGGGAAAGCTTCGAGGGCTATGCGCTGCGCGCGCTGGGCCGCGATTTCGGCGAGCGGCTGTTGCCGCGCGGGCTCGACATCACGCTGTGCGATCAGGTATTCCTGATCGGCTCGGGGCTGATCTGGACGATCTATTTCGCAGCGCTCGCGATCATCTTCGGCTTCTTTCTGGCAACTGCCGTGGCGCTTGCGCGCGCGAGCCACACCCCATGGCTCAACCGTCCGGCCGGGGCCTTCATCTTCGTGTTCCGTGGATCACCGCTCTTCATCCAGTTCTTCTTCTTCTATTCGGCCTTCGTGCTGTTGCCGCGCGCCGGGATCGACATCCCGCTGGGCTTTGTTACGCTCACGGTGCAGACCTCGGCGCTGACGACAGCGCAGGTGGGCGGACTGATCGTTCTGGTGCTCAACACCACTGCCTATTCGGCCGAGTTGTTCGTGGGCGCGCTGCGCTCGATCCCGAAAGGCGATCTGGAGGCGGCAGATGCCTATGGCCTCACGGGCTTCACGCGGTTTCGCCGGGTAATCTGGCCCAACATGCTGCGGTTGGCCTGGCCGAGCTACACGAATGAGGCGATTTTCCTGACGCATTCGACGACGCTTGTCTTCCTGTCGGCCTTTCCCGCTCGGCAGCAATCGGGCGAAGCGTTCTACTACGCGCGCTATTTCGTCGACCAGACCTTCAACCCGTTCTTTGCCTATCCACTGGTTGCGGCCTATTTCATTGCACTCACGCTTGCGATCATCGGTCTTTTCGGGATCGCGAACCGGCGGCTCAACCAGCATCTGCCGCGCGAGCAGCGCCTGCGGATCCGCTTCCGCCCGCAATATCTGCGGTGATCCATGGAACTGGACGGGATCGAGAATATCCGCATCGCGGTGCCTGACCTCAACGGTCAGGCGCGCGCCAAGCGGATGCCGGCGAGCGCGCTTGACAAGCTGCGAAAGGGGCAGGCGAAGATGCCGCTCTCGGCGCTCAATCTCGATATCTGGGGCAATGATATCGACGGCAGCCCGCTTCTGTTCGACACTGGCGATGCCGATGGCTTCCTGCGTCCGACCGAGCGGGGGCTGCTGCCGATGCCCTGGATCGGCGCGCGCGCAGCGATGCTGCCAATGTCGATGTATCACGAGGACGGCCGACCCTTCGAGGGGGATGCGCGCCATGCGCTGGTGCGCGTGGTGGGCCAGCTTGCGGCGCGCGGACTGCGGGCCGTGACGGCGACCGAACTGGAATTCTACCTCATCGACGACAGCGGGCCTGCGTTCCGCCCGCCTGCAAGCCCGGTCTCGGGCCGCCGCGCGACAGGCTCGGCCACGCTGTCGCTGCGCATGCTGGACGAGTTCAACGCGTTTTTCGACGCGCTCTATACGGCCTGCGAAAGTATGGGGATCGCCGCCGACTCGGCCACCTCCGAGGCTGGGCCGGGGCAGTTCGAGATCAATCTCATGCATAGTGATGATCCGTTGCGCATGGCCGATGACACCTGGCTCTTCAAGATCCTTGTGCGCCGGCTTGCGCGGGTGCATGGGATGGCGGCGAGCTTCATGGCCAAGCCCTATTCAGGGGCCTCAGGCAACGGGCTGCATCTGCATGCCTCGCTTGTGGACGACGCGGGGCAGAATGTCTTCGACAATGGGGGCCCCGAGGGCTCGGCACTGCTGCGCCATGCGATCGGCGGGGTGCTTGAGGCGATGCCGGCCTCGACGCTCATTTTCGCGCCGCATGCCAACAGCTACGCGCGGCTCGTGCCGGGCGCGCATGCGCCCACGGGGGTGGGCTGGGCCTATGAAAACCGCACTGCGGCCGTGCGCGTGCCCGTAAGTGCCCCGCAGGCGCGCAGACTGGAGCATCGCGTGCCTGGCGGCGATGTGAACCCCTACCTGGTGATGGCGGCCGTGCTTGGCGCGATGCTGAACGGGATCGAGGATGCGACCGTACCGCCCGCCCCGATCACCGGCGACGCCTATGCCCAAGCCCTGCCGCAGATCTCCGGCAGCTGGACCGAGGCGCTTGACGCCTTCGCCACCGCCCCGCAGATCGGCAGGATCTTCGCGCCAATGCTGATCGACAACATGCGCCGGACCAAGCTGCAGGAAATGGCGGCGCTCGCAGCCTTGAGCGAACAGGAGGTGCTCGAACTCTACCTCGAGGCGGTCTGAGCGGACGCCCCTTGCATGCGGCCGATCAGGGCGCTAGCATTTGATCAAATTCTAACACGCAGGCCCTCATGAAGATCGGAATTCTGCAAACAGGCCAGGCGCCCGAACCGCTGCGCGAGCCCCTGGGCGATTACCCCGACATGTTCGAGCGGCTGCTCGAGGGCAGGGGGTTAGAGTTTGCCACATGGCATGTCGAGGGGATGGAGTTTCCCGACTCTCACCATGACGCGGAGGGTTGGCTGATCACCGGCTCTCGCCATGGTGTCTACGAGGATCACGCCTTCATCGCCCCGCTCGAGGCCTTCATCCGCGCGGCTTTCGCGGCCGGCCAGCCCATCGCCGGCATCTGCTTCGGCCATCAGATCATGGCGCAGGCGCTGGGCGGGCAGGTTGCGAAATACGACGGCGGCTGGGTGGTGGGCGCGCAGGAGTATGATTTCGAGGGCACGCGGCTGGTGCTCAATGCCTGGCATCAGGATCAGGTGCTGCGTCCGCCCGAGGGCGCGCGCGTGATCGCGACCAATCCGGGCTGCGCCTATGCAGGCCTCGCCTACGGCGATCAGGCGCTCTCGGTCCAGGCGCATCCCGAATTCGACGATCAGTTCATCGCCGGGCTCATCGCGACGCGCGGGCGCGGTGTCGTCCCGGCTGATCTTCTGCGCGCGGCTGAAACGCGCCAGGGCGGGGCGCGCCACAGCGACCGGATCGCCGCGCGGATTGCGCATCTGTTTCATCAGCACTCACCCTCAGCCACAGCATCGGAGCCGTCATGACACAGGGCTGGCGAGACCTCATCCCGAACGCCGCGCAGGAGTTCCTCTCCGGGCGCAGGCTTGATGAGATCGAGTGCATCATCGCCGACATGGCGGGCGTCGCGCGCGGCAAGGCGATGCCGGCCTTCAAGTTCGACGAGACCACGAAATACTACCTGCCGACCTCGATCTTCCTGCAGACGATCACGGGCGGCTGGGCCGAGTTTCGCGATGGCGCCGATCTTGAACCGGACATGATCATGCGCCCCGATTTCTCGACCGCGACCGCCGCGCCCTGGACGGCCGACTGGACGCTGCAGATCATCCATGATGCCGAGGACACGGATGGCCAGCCAGTGCCGACGGCGCCGCGCAACGTCCTCAGGCATGTGCTCAAGCTATACCATGACGAGGGCTGGCAGCCAGTGATCGCCCCCGAGATGGAGTTCTTCTTCGTTGCGCGCAACACTGACCCCAACATGCCGATCGTTCCGCCCATTGGCCGGACCGGGCGGCCTGCGGCGGCGCGGCAGGCCTATTCGATCTCGGCCGTGGATGAATATGGCAAGGTGATTGACGACATCTATGATTTCGCCGAGGCGATGGGGCTCGAGATCGATGGCATGATGCAGGAAGGCGGCGCCGGGCAAGTCGAGATCAATCTCGTGCATGGCGACGCGCTGAACCTCGCCGATCAGGTCTTCTATTTCAAGCGCATGATCCGCGAGGCTGCGCTGCGCCATGACATGTTCGCCACCTTCATGGCCAAGCCCATCGAGGGCGAGCCCGGCTCGGCGATGCATATCCACCATTCGGTGCTGGACCGCGCGACCGGGCGGAACCTGTTCTCGACCGAGACGGGCGAGAGTACGGCCGCCTTCCTGCATTTCATTGGCGGGCTGCAGCGACACCTGCCCTCGGCGGTGGCGCTCATCGCGCCTTATGTGAACAGCTATCGCCGCTATGTCCCTGATTTCGCAGCCCCCATCAATCTTGAATGGGGCAATGACAACCGCACCACGGGGCTGCGCGTGCCGATCTCGTCGCCGGCTTCGCGCCGGGTCGAGAATCGGCTGGCGGGCATGGATTGCAACCCCTATCTGGGCATCGCGGCCTCGCTCGCCTGCGGGTATCTGGGGCTTAAGGAGGGCCTTGGCCCGCGCGCGGAATGCAAGACCAACGCCTATATGGACGAGGAGGAAATGCCCCGCACGCTGGGCTCGGCGCTCGATGTCTTCGAGGAGGCCGAGGCGCTGCATGAGATTCTCGGGCATGAATTCTCGAAGATCTATGCGGCCGTGAAACGCGACGAGTACCACGAATTCCTGCAGGTGATCAGCCCGTGGGAGCGCGAGCATCTGCTGCTGAATGTATGAACCTGCTCTACGCCAATGACCGGGCGGGCGAATACCCGCCAAGCTATTATGCGGCGAGTGCCCCGGCGCTGCCGCCCTTCCCGGCGCTTGCAGGGGCGCATCGGGCGGATGTCTGCATCGTGGGGGCAGGCTATACGGGGCTTTCGGCCGCGCTGCATCTGGCAAATCGGGGCTACAAGGTGGTCGTGCTCGAGGCGCATCGGGTGGGGTTCGGGGCTTCGGGGCGCAATGGTGGGCAGGTGGGTCCCGGCCAGCGGATCGAGCAGGACGCGATCGCGCGCCGCCATGGGGAGGGCGTCGCACGCGCGCTGTGGCAGATCGGGCTCGAGGCGCGCGATCTGGTGCGCGATCTGATCGGGAAGCATGCAATCGAATGTGGCTGGAATGCGGGCGTTCTGCATGCCAAATGGCGCGCGCGCGATCTGCCCCATGCGCGTGCCGCGGCCGAGAAGCTGGCGCGCGATTACGGCTATGCCGATCTCGAGGTGCTGGACCGCGTGGGCGTGCAGGAGGTCGTGCGGAGCGATGCCTATCAGGGCGGTGTGCTCGATCACGGGGCCGGGCATCTGCACCCGCTGCGCTATGCGCTTGGGCTTGCACGCGCAGCGCAAGCGGCGGGCGTGCAGATCCATGAGCGCACGCCGGTCACGCGCGTGAGCGAGGGCGCTCCGGCCAGGATCAAGACTGAGGCGGGGCATGTGCTGGCCGATCATGTGATCCTGGCGGCGAATGGCTATCTCGGCGGGCTCGCGCCCGAGGTCGCAGCGCGTGTCATGCCGATCAACAACTTCATCATCGCGACCGAACCCCTGGAGCCGGGCCGCGTGCTGACTCGTAATCTGGCCGTGGCCGACAGCAAGTTCGTGATCAACTATTTCCGTCTTTCGGAAGACGGCCGGCTCCTGTTCGGTGGTGGCGAAAGCTATGGCTATCGCTTCCCAGACATCATCGCCACTGTGCGCAAACCCATGCTCGAAGTGTTTCCGCAGCTGCGCGATGCGCGGATCGACCATGCCTGGGGCGGAACTCTGGCAATCACCACGACGCGGCTTCCTTGTTTCCTCCGGGTGGCGCCGAATGTGCTTTCGGCCTCGGGCTATTCGGGGCATGGGGTCGCGCTCGCGTGCATGGCGGGCCGGATCATGGCCGAGGCCGTGGCCGGGCAGTCCGAGCGCTTCGACGTGATGGCGGGGCTCGACCTGCCGCGATTCCCGGGAGGGTCGGCCCTGCGCAGCCCGATCCTCGTGCTGGCGATGAGCTGGTTTGCGCTGCGCGACCGGCTGGGGCTCTGACTATTTCTTCATCTCGCTGAGTTTCTGCTGCAACTCTGCGAGCTGTTTCTTGATCTCGTCCAGATCCTCGCCGCCGGATGTGCCCTTGCCCGCGTCCTCATCATCTTTCTGCAGACCGGGCCAACCCGCCATCATGGTCTTCATGAAGGCTTTCTGCTGGCGCTGCATTTCCTCGAACCCAGGCATTGCGGCCAGCGGGTTGGCGCGGGTCATGTTCTCGACGATCTGCGACTGCCCCTCGCGCAGCATCTCGAAGGACATGGCGAGGAATTGCGGCACCACGCTTTGCGCCTGCGTGGTATAGCTGCGCACCAGATCAGTCAGCACATCGAGCGGCAGCACATTCTCGCCGCGGCTCTCATGCTCTGCGATGATCTGGAGAAGGTATTGCCGCGTCAAGTCATCGCCCGACTTGAGATCGACGATCTGAACCTCGCGCCCGTCACGGATGAAGCTGGCAATGTCTTCCAGCGTCACGTAATCGCTGGTTTCGGTATTATACAGACGCCGGCTCGCATAACGTTTGATGAGCAAAGGCTTGTCGGTGTCGGACATGAAGCGCCCCTCCCAGGGAATTACGGCT
>SLKB01000317.1 GCA_007134805.1 Paracoccaceae bacterium | reverse complement strand
TTTCCAGCAGGTCGCCGGGACGGATCAGCCGAAGTTCAGCCTCGATCAGGCTTGCATAGCTCATCTCGAAACTCACTGCGCGGCCAGCGCGTAAGGAGCGGTCGCACCCAGCAGGCGCTGGGCGACCTGTCCGCTGGCAAAGGCCACCTTGCCACATGTCACTGTGCCCTCGATCCGGCGTGTGGTGGGGTTCAGGATGACCAGATCCGCGCGCTGTCCCGGTGCCAATCGGCCGCGATCGCTCAGCCCCATGATCTCGGCCGGGCGGGTCGAGATCATCTCCCAGGCATGTGCAAAGGAGAGCACGCGCTCATCCGCGATCGCCCAGGCCGCCTGTGCCATGGCTGGCACGTGGTAGTCCGAAATCAACGCATCGCAGAGCCCGTCATCGACCAGTTCCATGGCAGCGATATTGCCCGATTGGGACCCGCCGCGGACGATGTTGGGGGCGCCCATCAGCACAGGCTCGCCGGCTTTGCGCGCTTCCTGTGCTGCATCCGCGGTCGTCGGAAACTCGCAGACCGATGCCCCGATCCCGCGATAGAAAATGCGGGTTGACGGATCGGGATCATCATGCGATCCGAGCGTCACGCCCTCGGCCCGCAGATCTGCCGCGAGCGCGCGCAGGAAGTCCGGGATCTCGGGATCGGCCGCCTTCGCCTTGCGCACGATCTTGAGAAGTTCATCGGGCAGATTGCCATTCTGCATGGCCCATGCCGCAAAGCGCGCGGGGTTGTCCGAGGCAAGCTCAAGCGCCTCTGGGAGGTGATTGTTGAAGACGAGATAGTCAAGATGATAGTCCCGCACGACAGCCAGCAGCGCGGCATGATCATCGGGCATGTGCGTCTCGAAGCGAAGCTGGATGCGGATATCGGTCATCAGACGATGCGCGATCTGACGGCGCGCTTCCAGCAGTGCCACAGCCTCGGCGGGCGCGCGCGATCCGCCTTCCCATGACCAGCTTTGCGCAAACCAAGCTGTCGTGACCCCATGGCTCGCCAGTTCCAGATCCGCGGATTGCAGGGCTGTGCGTTTCTCGAAAGGTGCGGCGGGGCGGGGACGGATATGCCGCTCGAACCCGTCGCCGTGCAGATCTACGATCCCGGGCAGCAGCCAGTAGCCTGACAAGTCGATCTCATGCACCGTCCCGGCCGAGGGGACAAATTGTCCGTGCGCAATCACGAGGTCGTTGTCGTCGAGCGCACCATCAGAAAGACAGAGGGCATTGGTCAGGCGCAGAGGGAGATGGGACATTCCGGACCTTCCTTGGTGTTTCAACGGCCACCTATCTGATCATTGTGGCAGTCGCGTGACAAATGACGCGCTGTCCTGCCCGTCATGGAAAAGTTCGACCCGCGCCCCGACGAAATAGGTGCGCCCATATTCGACACGTGTGGATGAGGCATCGATATTGACAGATTCAGACAGGATCAATGCATCGCCCGGTACGATCTGCAGGTGCCGCGCCTGAACAGCGTCGGCATTGTGGCCGGTAAGGCGCGTTGACTGGCGCAGGTAATCCGCGACACCGACGCGTGCAAGGGCCGCAGTGATCGAACCGGTGCTGCGCAGCGCCTCGGTGAGGCCGGGAAACCGCGTCGCACAGAACCAGGACCGGGCCAGCGAGATCGGCAGGCCATCGGCAAGGCTTATCGCCTCCATGACATGAACCGGCGCGCCCGGAGCCAGTGCCAGCGCGTGCGCCTCACGGTCCGAGGCCGCGCGCTGTGTCAGGTGCAGAAGCTCGCTCGAAGGGGTTCGCCCCGCCGAGAGCAGGTTCTGGCGAAACCGTGTGCGCAGCCCGATCGGGTAGGCGACGGGCCGCATTCGAACGAAGACACCCGCCCCGCGTCGCGACGTCACGAGCTCCTCGTCGGCCAGTGCATGCAGCGCCCGCCGAACAGTGTGGCGGTTGACGTCGAAGCGCCTTGCGAGTTCGGCCTCGGTTGGCAATCGCGCCCCTGCGCGCCATGCGCCATCGGCGATTTCGGCGCGCAATGTCTCGAAGATCTTCTGCCATAATGCACCCGCTCTGCTCATGTCGCCAAACTTTCACAAAAAAGCTTTTGATTGGAGCATGTAAAGCGCGTATTTGTCTAGTTGTCTATCACGAACTGCGAAGACTGAAATGACTGCCGCCTCCATCGACCGCAAGGAGTGCCTCGGCCTGCTCGCGCGCGCCTCGCTTGCGAAGCTCAAGGCGCTTTGGCCGAATGATCCCCCGCAGTTCGAATGGCTGCGCCGCCCTGAAACCGGCGCCATGATGGTGCAGGGCCGTGCGGGCGCGACAGGCGCCGCCTTCAACCTTGGCGAGGTGACCGTGACCCGCGCATCGGTCCGGTTGGGCTGCGGCACCTTGGGCCACGCGCTTGTGCAGGGACGGGATCCGGACAAGGCAGCGCGCGCGGCGCTGTTCGATGCGCTGTTGCAGACGGCCGATGCGGCACGTGTGCAGGCGCAAGTGATCGCCCCGCTGCGAGCCGCCGAAGAAGAGGCGCATGCCGTGCAGGCCCGCCGCGCCGCCGCCACCAAGGTCGATTTCTTCACCATGGTCCGGGGGGAGGGATGAGCGTGCATCTGACCGCAGCCTTCCAGACCCCGCCGCTCGATTCCGCGCGCGCTTTTCGGCAGGTGCTCGACTCGATGGCGCGTCCGGGGCGGATCGTGACGCTGGACAGGGTCGCGGCGCCCGCGCCCTGTTCCCCGGCGGCCGCCGCCGCGGTCCTGACGCTTGTGGATGGCACGTCCCCCCTGCATCTGGCTGGCGCGCATGCGGGCGCTTCCATCCAGGACTGGCTGCGTTTCCATTTGAGCGCAGACCTTGTCGAGCGGCATATGGCCGCGTTCGCGCTGGGGACATGGGAGGCGCTCGGCCCGCTGAGCCACTACCCGCAGGGCGGCGCAGAATATCCTGATCGCTCGGCCACGCTGATTGTCGAATGCGCGGAACTACGCGCCGAGCGCGCGCGTCTGGCCGGGCCTGGCATTGAAACCGAGGCGTGGCTGAGCCTGCCCGATGTCGCCGCCCTGCAGGAAAATGCCGCGCGCTTTCCGCGCGGGCTGGATCTGATCTTCACTTGCGGCGCGCAGCTCGCGGCCTTGCCGCGCTCTACGCAGATCGGAGGCCGATGATGTATGTCGCTGTCAAGGGAGGCGCGCGCGCCATTGAGAATGCGCATCGCTGGCTGGCCGACGCACGGCGCGGCGACAGGGACCTGCCTGATCTGGACGTGGCGCAGATCCGTGAACAGCTGGCGCTGGCCGTGGACCGGGTGATGGCCGAAGGCTCGCTCTACGACCCTGATCTGGCCGCGCTGGCGCTGAAACAGGCGCGCGGGGATGCGATCGAGGCGGTTTTCCTGATCCGCACCTTCCGGACCACGCTGCCGCGCTTCGGGGCCAGCCTTCCGATCCGGACCGACGCGATGCAGATCACCCGGCGGATCTCGGCGACCTACAAGGACGTGCCCGGTGGGCAGGTCCTGGGGCCGACCTTCGATTACACGCACCGGCTGCTGGATTTCACCCTTTCAGACGCCAAGCCCGTGCCGGCCGCCGCCGAGGCCGCGGCGCCTGCCGGGCCAGTGCCCCATATCCTGTCGCATCTGGGCGCTGAGGGGCTGATACAGCCCGAGCCCGCAGAGCCGGCTGACGTGCCCGATCTAACCCGCGCGCCGCTTGCCGTTCCCGCCGCGCGCCCGCTGCGGCTGCAGGCGCTCACTCGCGGTGATGAAGGCTTCTTGCTTTCGCTCGCCTATTCCACGCAGCGCGGCTATGGCCGCAACCACGCCTTTGTCGGCGAATTACGCATCGGATATGTGCGCGTCGCGGCCTATCTTCCGAAACTCGGCTTCGAGATCGAATTCGCCGATATCCTTGTCACGGAATGCGAAAGCGTCAATCAGTTCCAGGGATCGAGAACGCAACCCGCGCAGTTCACCCGCGGCTATGGTCTGGTCTTCGGCCAGTCCGAGCGCCAGGCGATCTCGATGGCGCTGGTCGATCGGGCCTTGCGCGCGCGCGAACTGGGCGAGGAGACGGGCACAGCCTCGGCGCAGGACGAGGAATTCGTGCTCTCGCATTGCGACAATATCCAGTCCAGCGGCTTTCTGGAACATATCAAGCTGCCCCATTACGTCGATTTTCAGGCCGAACTCGAATTGATCCGCAAGCCGCGGCGCGATGCGTATGCAGGGCAGGAGGCGGCCGAATGAATGCAGCTGCCACCACGCCGCCCGGCCAGATGGCAGCCCTCACGGAGGAGTTCGCGCCCCATGTCTGACTACAATTTCGCCTATCTCGATGAGGCCACCAAGCGCATGTTGCGCCGCGCGATCCTCAAGGCCGTCGCCATTCCCGGCTACCAGGTTCCGTTTTCAAGAAGGGAGATGCCCATGCCCTATGGCTGGGGCACGGGCGGGGTGCAGGTGACCGCCGCGTGCCTCGTGCCCGAGGATACGCTCAAGGTGATCGACCAGGGTGCGGACGACACCACCAATGCGGTCTCCATCCGCAAGTTCTTCGCGCGCGTGGCCGGCATTGCCACCACCGAGGCCACGGCAGAGGCGACGATCATCCAGACGCGCCACCGCATCCCCGAGACACCGCTCACCGAGGGGCAGATCCTCGTCTTTCAGGTGCCGATCCCCGAGCCCCTGCGCTTCCTCGAGCCGCGCGAAACCGAAACCCGCACCATGCATGCGCTCGAGGATTACGGGCTGATCCAAGTGCGGCTCTATGAGGATACCGCGCGCCATGGCGAGATCGCACGCGCCTATGCCTACCCGGTTCGGGTCGAGGGGCGCTATATCATGGATCCCTCGCCGATCCCGAAATTTGACAACCCGAAGCTGCACAACGCGCCCGCGCTGCAGCTTTTCGGTGCGGGGCGCGAGTGCCGGATCTATGCGCTGCCGCCCTTTACCCGTGTCGAGAGCCTCGATTTCGAGGATTATCCCTTCACGGCCAGCAAGGCTGCGGGGCAGACCTGCGCAATCTGCGGCGCCGAAGACAGCTATCTCGATGAAGTCATCATCGATGATGCAGGTGGGCGGATGTTTGTCTGCTCGGACACGGATTACTGCGCGACCCGCTGCGCGGCACAGGCCGAGGATGCGGCATGACCCCGCTTCTGAAGGTCGAGGCGCTGAGCAAGCATTACGGGCGTCACCTGGGGTGCGGGGATGTGAATTTCACGCTCTGGCCGGGCGAGGTGATGGGAATCGTGGGCGAAAGCGGGTCCGGAAAATCGACGCTTCTGAATTGCCTCGCTGGTCATCTGGCGCCGGATACTGGCCGCGTCATCTTCGAGACGCGCGCGCATGGCCCGCGTGACACGGTTACCATGACCGAGCCCGAGCGTCGTTGGCTCGCGCGCACCGAATGGGCATTCGTGCATCAGAACCCGCGCGACGGGCTGCGCATGGGCGTGAGTGCCGGCGGCAATGTGGGCGAGCGACTGATGGCCGTGGGGGCGCGCCATTACGGCGAGATCCGTGCGCAGGCCGAAGACTGGCTGGGCCGGGTCGAGATCGACCCCACGCGCATCGACGAGCGGCCGCGCGCCTTCTCGGGCGGGATGCGGCAACGCCTGCAGATCGCCCGCAACCTGGTGACAGGGCCGCGGCTCGCCTTGATGGATGAGCCCACCGGCGGGCTCGATGTGAGCGTGCAGGCGCGGCTTCTGGATCTTTTGAGGGGGCTGGTGCGTCGGCTGGGGCTCTCGGCCGTGATCGTCACGCATGATCTGGCCGTGGTGCGACTGCTCGCGGACCGGCTCATGGTGATGAAGGACGGCCGCGTCGTCGAAGAAGGCCTGACTGATCAGGTGCTCGATGATCCGCAGCATGCGTATACGCAGTTGCTGGTCAGTTCGGTTCTGCAGGTATGAGGCGGCGATCAAGCGGGCCTTTCGAGGCCACAGGAGGCAGGATGATCGAGATCCGGGGAGTAGGAAAGCAGTTCGTGTTGCATAATCAGGGCGGCATCGTGCTGCCGGTGATTCAGGGGGCCGACATCTCCGTGTGCCGTGGGGAATGCGTGGCGTTGGTCGGCGCGTCGGGGGCAGGGAAATCGACCTTGATGCGCATGATCTGGGGAAATTATCGGTGCGATGAAGGCTCGATCCGTGTTGCCGGCGTCGAGATATCGGGCGCCGAACCGCGGCAGGTGCTGGATCTGCGCGGCAAGAGCATGGGGTATGTCAGCCAGTTTCTCCGCTTGATCCCGCGCGTGCCGACGCGGCAGATCGTGGCAGAGCCGCTGCTTGCGGCCGGGATGAATGAAGCCGCCGCCTTCGCTCGCGCCGAGGCCATGCTGGCGCGCTTGAATATCCCGGAGCGGCTCTGGTCGCTGTCGCCGACTACCTTTTCCGGCGGCGAACAGCAGCGCCTGAACATTGCGCGCGGGTTCATCCTGGATCTGCCGGTCCTGCTGCTCGACGAGCCCACGGCCAGCCTTGACGCAGTCAGTTGCGCCGTGGTTCTGGACTTGGTCTGCGAGGCCAAGGCGCGCGGCGCGGCGATCCTCGGGATCTTCCACGACGCGGCCGCGCGCGATTCGGTCTGCGACCGGGAAATCGACATGACCCGTTTCACCCCCGCGCGGCGTGTCGCATGAGCGCGCATCGCGGCAAAGGCCTTCTGGTGGCCATTGTCGGGCCGTCAGGCGTGGGCAAGGACACGCTGATCGCGGGTCTCGCCGACGCCCGCCCCGATCTGATCGTGGCGCGGCGCGTAATCACCCGCGTGGCAGATGCCGGCAGCGAGGCCCATATTGCGGTGTCGGAGGCGCTGTTTGACGCGCAACTCGCGATGGGGCGCTATGCCTTCCATTGGGCCGCGCATGGCCTGCGCTACGCGGTCCCGGCCGGGATCGATTTGGAGTTGGGGCAGGGCAGGGTGGTCGTCTTCAATGGCTCGCGCGCAGCATTGCCGATGATTGCCGCGAAATACCCGCGGCTCCTCATCCTGATGATCACGGCGCCTGTAGAGACTCTCGCCACACGGTTGCGCGCGCGGGGGCGCGAGAATACGCGCGCCATTGCCGCGCGCCTCAAGCGCGCGGATCTTGATCCGCCGAAGGGTGCGCAGGTGATCGTCAATGACGCCACCCCGGAGAGGGCAGTTGCGCAGATCGACGCGGCGATCAACCGCGCATTGCAAAGCGCGTGAGCAGATGGAAGTAGCCCTCCTCATCCTCGCCGAAGACGCAAAGCGCGTCCAGCCTGCAGTCGTGCTCCAGCGCCGGGCCGAACCAGGCCTGCGCGGCGCGCAACGCGTCCGGCATCTGCACGTTTTCCAGCTTGTTGGTCAGCGTGATGTGGAAGCGGAAGTCTTCCATCACATAAGGGTAGCCCCATTGCTGCAAGAGTGCCTCCTGCCGTGCGCTCAGCCCTGCCGCCCGCCGTCGCGCAAGATCGCGTTCCGACAGTGGCGCGCGGAAAGGGTCGAGCGCTTCTACGATTTCGGCAGCGCAACTTGTCAGGTCCGGCGTCTGGGTCTGCGGGACAATGGCCAGCCAACCTTCGACCGGCCGCAGACACAATGCGCCCATGTCCACCGGTGCGAGCCCCTGCGCAAGCGTGTCCACGGCGTCGAAGAAGGTGGCAGGGCCGCAGCCGAGCCGCATCGGAGGTGTCAGCGTCCCGTGCAGCCCGTATCTCCTCGGCGATTGTGTCAGCTGCGCCAGATCGAGCCCCAGATCCGGATGCTCAACGGCCTCGCCCGCCTCGGGATCCCAGCCCAGCCAGCGCGCCCCGGCCTGCGCGAGCGCTCCGTCGGCTTTTGGCGCGTAATAGACGGCAAATCTCTGAAAACGGTCAAGCATTCCTGCCTCCGGTTGGTGCCGGCACTGCGTGCCACGCGACTGTGACAGTGACATGACGCGAAAGACAAGGGTTTTGGACCATGACGGACCTCCTTCTGAGCAATGCGCAACTGGTTCTGCCCGATGAGATACGGCGCGGGACCATTCACATCCGGGATGGCGTGATCGCAGGGCTCGATGACGCGCGCCAGGTGTCGCGCGGAGCGATCGACTGCGAGGGCGATCTGATCGCGCCGGGATTGATCGAGTTGCATACCGACAATCTCGAACGGCACCTCTCGCCGCGGCCCGGGGTGGACTGGCCCCACGCCAGTGCCGTGCT
>SLKB01000374.1 GCA_007134805.1 Paracoccaceae bacterium | reverse complement strand
GCGGCTATATCGCGGCCTCGGCCAAGATGTGCGACGCCGTGCGCTCCTACGCGCCGGGGTTCATCTTCACCACATCGCTGCCACCGACCGTCGCGGCAGGTTCGCGCGCCTCGGTCGAGTATCTCAAGACCGCCCAGCACCTGCGCGACACGCAGCAACGGAATGCGCGGATCCTGAAGATGCGGCTCCGCGGGCTGGGCCTGCCGATCATCGATCATGGCAGCCATATCGTCCCGGTTCATGTGGGCGATCCCGTCCACTGTAAGGCGATCTCGGACATGCTCTTGTCAACCTATGGTATATATGTGCAGCCGATCAACTTCCCCACTGTCCCCCGCGGGACCGAGCGGTTGCGCTTCACGCCGTCGCCCGTTCATGATCCGCGCATGATCGATCATCTCGTGCGCGCGATGGATGGTCTTTGGTCACATTGTGCGCTCAATCGCTCGGAAATTTCCGCCTGACCTCGGTTATCGCTTCAATTCGGCGTGAATTCCGTCTATCCTGAACTCCAGCCAACGCGCATCGTCAGAAATCGCGGGCGAGCTTGAGAAGCAGGTATTCAGAACGATGGTCAAGGGACCGGCGATGAAATGGTTCGCAGATAACCCCAATTCAGCGGATGGCGCGGAGAAAAGCCCTGTCGGCTTCGATGACTTCGAGGTCAAGCTCGGTGATCTGATGCGCGGCGAGCGCGCGACAATGGGCAAGTCGCTGCTGGATGTGCAGCGCGAATTGCACATCCGCGCGACCTATATCGCCGCGATCGAGGCGGGCGATCTCTCGGCCTTCGAGGCGGCGAGCTTTGTCGCAGGCTATGTGCGCTCCTATGCGCGCTATCTCGGCATGGATGCGGATTGGTGCTACGCGAAATTCTGCGCCGAGACGCAATTCTCGATCAATCCCGAAATGCAGCGGGGCGCGAAACCCTCTGCGAGGACTGACAGCCCAGTCAATCAGGGCTTCTCGCAAGGGATGCTGTCGCGCACGCGCATGGCCGCGGAACCCGATCCGATCTGGCGCCGGTTCGAGCCGATGGCGCTTGGATCGATCACCGTGCTGCTCGTGCTGATCGCGGGACTGGGCTATGGGGGCTGGATGGTGCTGCAGGAAGTGCAGCGCGTCAATCTGACCCCGGCCGACAACCCCCCCGATGTGCTTGCCGATCTCGATCCGGTGACATCGGGAGCGCTGCCGCGCATGAGCGAGCAGGAAGACAGCCGCCTGCGCAGCGTGGTCGGTCTGCGCGACGGAGCCTCGGTTGCCCAGGGCGTGGTGCGCAACTACCGCCCCGAGGCGCTCGACACGCCCGTGATCACTGCGCGCGACGGCCCGATCGTGGCGATTCGCCCCCGCGACGAGGATGAGAGCATCGCCGACCCGACCCTGCGCTCCGCAGTCGAGCTTGCGCTTGCCGAGGCGCAGGACCCTGTCATCGCCCCCGAGCAGATCCGCGTCACCCGCGACGGTCCGCCGCAGGTCGAGATCCTCGCCGTGCGCCCCAGCTGGATCCGGGTGCGCGCAGCCGATGGAACCGTCCTGTTCGAGAAGGTCCTTGACGCGGGCGAGCGCTACACCGTTCCACAATCCGAGCGTCCGGCGACCTTGCGGGCCGGCAATTCCGGATCGGTCTACATGCTTGTCGATGGCGAGCCCTTCGGCCCGACGGCACCGGGCGCGCAGGTGGTCGATCAGATCGCGCTTTCGCCCGATGCCGTGACCGATCGTTTCTCGGTCGCCGATCTGAGCGGGGATCAGGACCTGCGCAACTTCGTGGCCATCGCCGAATCGACGAACTGAGGCAGCGCGGCTGACCGGGGGCGCGGCGCATCGGTTGTCGCATGGCCCGCTTTCGATTATGTTCTTCGCAGAACCGAGCTCGCGAAAAGGCGCATGTCCTGATGGATCACAACCATATCCGACCCTGGCGCAACATCACGCGGCGCGTCTCGCGCCAGATCATGGTCGGATCCGTGCCGGTGGGCGGCGATGCGCCGATCTCGGTGCAGACCATGACCAACACTGACAGCGCCGATGCGAAGGCCACGATTGCACAGGTGCTTGCCTGCGCCGAGGCCGGCGCCGATATCGTGCGCGTCTCGGTCCCCGATCAGGCCGCGTCCAGGGCACTGCGCGAGGTCTGCCGCGAAAGCCCGGTGCCGATCGTGGCCGACATCCATTTCCATTACAAGCGTGGGATCGAGGCCGCCGAGGCGGGCGCGGCCTGCCTGCGCATCAACCCCGGCAATATCGGCGACGCCGCGCGCGTGCGCGAGGTGATCAAGGCCGCGCGCGATCATGGCTGCGCGATCCGGATCGGCGTCAATGCCGGCTCGCTCGAGCGTCACCTGCTGGAAAAATACGGCGAGCCCTGCCCCGAGGCGATGATCGAATCCGGCCTCGACCATATCCGCATCCTGCAGGATAACGACTTTCACGACTTCAAGATCAGCGTGAAGGCGTCGGATGTGTTCCTTTCTGCCGCTGCCTATATGGGGCTTGCAGAGGCGACGGATGCGCCCATCCATCTGGGCATCACCGAAGCCGGCGGCATGATTTCGGGCACCGTCAAATCCGCCATCGGGCTTGGCAATCTTCTGTGGATGGGGATCGGCGACACGATCCGCGTCTCGCTCTCGGCCGATCCGGTGGAAGAGGTCAAGATCGGCTACGAGATCCTCAAATCGCTCGGCCTGCGCCATCGCGGCGTCAACATCATCTCCTGCCCGTCCTGCGCACGGCAGGGGTTCGATGTGATCAAGACCGTCAGCATCCTTGAAGAGCGGCTCGCCCATATCAAGACGCCGATGAGCCTGTCGATCATCGGCTGTGTCGTCAACGGCCCGGGCGAGGCGCTGATGACCGATATCGGCTTCACTGGCGGGGGCGCCGGCTCGGGCATGGTCTATCTGGCCGGCAAGCAAAGCCACAAGCTGAGCAATGAGGCGATGGTCGAACATATTGTCGAGCAGGTCGAGCGTCGCGCCGCCGAGATCGAGGCCGTCGCCGCGCGCGAGCATGCCGCCGAGTAATCGTAAGATCGCAATAATCTAAAGGCCGCCCGGTGCGATGCGCCGGGCGCCGCCGTGTCACTTATTCGCCAATCTCGGCAAGCAGTTGCGCATTCCCGCCCGACGCCGTGGTGTCCACGCACAGATGCCGCTCCAGCAGCACATGCGCCGCATCGGGCTGGTCGGTGATCAGCGGCAGGATCGGCCCGTCGCGCCGCGCGAGGCTCCGGGCGATCTCGCGCGCCTGATCGGGCGCGCCCCAGAAGATCGCGCCGCCGAAGCCGGAAGCCGCATCGAGCCCCTCGGGCACGCCGTCAAGCCCCACGGCAATGCCACCGAGATCCGTCACAGCCTGGACCTGCGCCTCGCGCGCCGCGCGCCCCGGCCCGAGGCACAGGATCGGCGGGCGATGCGCATGGCGCAGCCGGTTCGATTCGCCCGTCGGCCCAGGCAATTCCGCGACGGCGGGCAGCGGCGGGCGCGCGAGCTTGCCCTTCAGCGCCGCCTCGAGCGTGGCGCGCGGGATCGTCTCGGCGCGCGCATCCTCTACCGGGGCCTCATGGCGCGTGAAGCGCGTCAGGTAATGCGGGCCGCCCGCCTTGGGGCCAGTGCCCGAAAGCCCCTCACCCCCGAAGGGCTGGCTGCCCACGACCGCCCCGATCTGGTTGCGGTTGACATAGACATTGCCGACTTCCATCCGCTCGACGATATGCTGCACGCGCGAATCGATGCGGGTATGCAGCCCGAAGGTCAGCCCATAGCCCGAGGCATTGATGTCGCGCAGCACCTGATCGAGCTTGCCTGCCTTGAACGTGGCGATGTGCAGGACCGGGCCGAAGACCTCACGCTCCAGATCCTTGATGCCGCTGACCTTCAGCGCGACGGGCGGGATGAAATAGCCCCCCTCGGGTGCGGAAAGCTCATGCAGGACCCGGCCCCCCGCGCGCGCCTTGGCCACATAGTCCGCGATCTGCTCATGCGCGCCCTTGTCGATGACCGGGCCGAGATCGGTTGACAGATGCCAGGGGTTGCCGATGCGCAGTTCGTCCATGGCCCCGAACAGCATCTCCTGGAACCCCTTGGCGATATCCTCCTGCACATAGAGACAGCGCAGCGCCGAGCAGCGCTGCCCCGCCGACTGGAAGCTCGACGCCAGCACATCGCGCACTGCCTGCTCGGGCAGGGCAGTGCTGTCCACGATCATCGCGTTCAGCCCGCCGGTTTCCGCGATCAGCGGCGCGTCGGGGGCCAGATGCTCGGCCATCGCGCGGCGGATGCGCAGCGCGGTCGCGGTCGAGCCTGTGAAGGCCACGCCATTGACGCGCGCATCCGACACCAGCGCCGCGCCCACCTCGGCGCCGGGGCCGGGCAGAAGCTGCAGGCATGCGGCCGGCACGCCCGCCGCATGCAGCAGCCGCGCGCCCAGATACGCAATCAGCGGGGACTGCTCGGCCGGTTTGGCCAGCACGCCATTGCCCGCCGCCAGCGCACCCGCGATCTGGCCGGTGAAGATGGCGAGCGGAAAGTTCCACGGGCTGATGCAGGTGAACACGCCGCGCGCAGGCGCGTCGAGCTTCTCTGCCCGGAGCGCGTAGTAGCGCAGGAAGTCCACCGCCTCGCGCAGCTCGCCGACCGCGTCAAGCTGGCTCTTGCCCGCCTCGCGCGCGAGGATCGCGAAGATCTCGCCGAAGTTTTCCTCATAAAGATCGGCCGCGCGGTTCAGCACCTCGGCGCGCAAGGCGACATCGGCATCCCAGGGCTTGGCTGCCGTGAGCGCGGCCTCGATATCGGCGCTTGAGGCGTCGGTCACCTCGCCGATCGTGTCGCTGTGATCGGAGGGGTTGATCACTTGCCGGGGCGCGCCGCCTGCGGCCTTGCCCGCAACCAGGGGCGCGGCGGTGAAGCGGGTCTGCGCATGGGGCGCACGCGCGGCCTCGATCTCGTCGATGTCGCGCTGGTCGGTCAGATCCCAGCCGCGCGCGTTGCGCCGCCCGGCGCCGAAGATATGCGGCCCTGTGGCAAGCTTGGGGTTGGGCCCGATCCCCGCCTTCTCCAACGCGTCAAAGGGGCAGGCCGAAACCTCTGCTGGAGGCACGTCCTCGTCGACGATCTGGTTGACGAAGGACGAATTCGCCCCGTTTTCCAGAAGCCGCCGCACCAGATAGGCCAGCAGATCCTTGTGCGCGCCGACCGGCGCATAGATCCGGCAGCGCGTGCCTTCGCGCGTCAGCACCAGATCGTGAAGTTTCTCGCCCATCCCGTGCAGGCGCTGGAATTCGTAATCGAGCGCGCTGACGCTCATCTCGTCGGCCATATGCAGCACCGCGGCGACCGTATGCGCGTTATGCGTTGCGAATTGCGGATAGAGCCGCGCGTGCTTCTTCAGGAGTTTCCGTGCGCACGCGATGTAGTTAACATCCGTTGCCGTCTTCTGGGTGAAGACGGGAAACCCCTCCAGCCCGAAGACCTGCGCGCGCTTGATCTCGGTATCCCAATAGGCGCCCTTCACAAGCCGCACCATCAGCTTGCGATCAAGCCGCTCGGCCTGATCGTGCAGCCAGTCGATCACGTCCCCCGCGCGCGGCCCGTATGCCTGCACGACCACGCCGAACCCGTCCCAGCCCTCAAGCGCGGGATCGCGCAGCACCGCGCCGATCACCTCGAGCGAGATCGCCAGCCGGTCGGCTTCTTCGGCGTCGATATTGAACCCCAGCCCCATCGCCGAGGCGAGCCGCGCGAGTTCGCGCACCTTGGGCACCAGTTCGCGCATCACCCTGTCGCGCTGGGCCACCTCGTAGCGCGGATGCAGCGCCGACAGCTTCACCGAGATGCCCGGATTGGTGCGGATGTCATTGCCGCTCGCGCGCGCGCCGATGGCCCGGATCGCGCTGGCATAGGCTTTCTGATAGCGCTTCGCGTCGCCCATGGTGCGCGCCGCTTCGCCCAGCATGTCGTAGGAATAGGAATAGCCGCGCTTTTCGAGAACCTGCGCGCGCGTCATCGCGCTGTCGATCGTCTCGCCGAGGACGAACTGCCGCCCCATCTCCTTCATCGCGCGCCCCACCGCCGTGCGGATCACGGGCTCGCCCAGCCGCTTGATCGCACCGCGCAGGACCTGGGCTGCCGATGTGCTCCGGTCATCGAGCACCCGGCCCGTGAGCATCAGCCCCCAGGTCGAGGCGTTGACAAGGCTCGAGGAGGACTTGCCCAGATGCTTGCCCCAGTCCGAGGGAGCGATCTTGTCCTCGATCAGATCGTCGATCGTCTCGGCATCGGGCACCCGCAGCAGCGCCTCGGCCAGACACATCAGCGCCACGCCTTCATCCGTCGACAGCCCGTATTCAGCCAGGAACACTTCCATCAGGCCGGGCGAATCGCTCTTGCGGATATCCGTCACCAGCGCCGCGCCGCGTGCCGCGACGGTCGCGCGCGCCCCTGCGTCAAGCCCGGCCAGCGCGATGCTGGCCTGCGCGGCCTGCGCCTCGTCGCGCAGGATTTCATGGGTGATCGCCTTGGGAAGTGCAGCTTCGGACAATGTCGCAGACATGAGATCCCTTTCATTCGATTTGCACCGAGTATGCCATGGAACTGACTTGATTGCTGCCTGATATCCCGCCATACGCAGTTCATGGGCCTTCATTCAGGCCAATTGGCAGGGAGATGAACTGCATGACGCTGGACAGTTTCGATCATGCGATCCTGCGCCAACTGGCGGTCGAGGGACGGCTGAGCGTGACGCAGCTTGCCCAGCGCATCGGGCTGACCAAATCCCCAACGCAGGCGCGCCTGCGCCGGCTCGAAGAGCAGGGCGTGATCCTGGGCTACCGCGCGCAGATCGACCCGCACCAGATCGACGCGGCCCATATCGCCTTTGTCGAGATCAAGCTATCGGACACGCGCGAGGCAGCCCTTTGCGCCTTCAATGACGCGGTGCGCCAGATCCCCGAGATCGAGGAATGCCATCTGATCGCGGGCTCGTTCGATTACCTGCTGAAAGTGCGCAGCCGCGATATCGCCACCTATCGCAAGGTGCTGGCCGAACATATCTCGAGCCTGCCACATGTCACTGCAACCTCGACCCATGTGGTGATGGAAGCCGTCAAGGAAACCGGCGCGCAGCCCGTGTTCTGAGCCTGTGCGCCGACGCCGGGCGCGCGCGGGTCAAAGCCCGCGCGACTGGCGCTGCGCGGACAGGATGGGGGTGGCGCCGGCGCGCAGCGTCAGCATCCCGTCCGGCCCGAGATCGAAGCCCGTCGCCGCCTCCAGCGCATCCAGAAAGCGCAACTCAAGATGCTGCCCGCCGATCGGGCAGGAAATCCGCGTGGTGCCCAGATCGCGCATCCGCAGCGCGCCGCCCTCGACCGCCAGGCTGCCGAAATAGCGATTGCACACGCTGCGCCCGGACACCTGCCCCTCACCGAATTGCAGCGTCATGTTCGGCGTCGTGTCGAGCCCTGCGACCACAGGCGCGCCGAAGATCGTGTGCACGCGCCACAGGCCGAACTCCAGCAGGTCAAGCGGGCTTCCCGCGCAGCCCGCGCTGGTGCTGCCAGTCTCGCGCAGCGTGAGCTGCGCCGTGACAGGATAGGGCATGTCGATATCGGGCATCAGGCATTGCCGGTCGGTCAGGCGCAGCTCGACGCGGTTGCTGTGCATCCTCAGGCTGCCATCCTCGGCCGCCTCGAAGCGCAGGCCCTGCGCGGCAAGCGTCTCGTCCTCGAAGGTGGGGATATCGAGCAGCGCCTCGTCGGGGCCTGCCTGGATCGTCCAGCTGCCATCATGCGCGAATGCCGAGAAGGGCAGGAGCGGGGGGAACAGGCTCGGCGCGCAGGGCGCCAGCGCCGTGCCCTGCCAGATCACCTGCGCCACATTGCCCGCGAAGGTGATCGCGCTCTCGCCATTGGCTTCGAACTGCGCGGGATCGTCTGCGCTGGGGCGAAAGGTGATTTGCTCGCCCCCGCGCCGGATGCCCAGATCGGTCGTCCGGTCAAGATGCAGAAGCCCATCCTCGCCGCACTCCCAGATTTCCTGAAACCCCAGCGAGAGCGTCGCGCGCAGCGTGAGATCCATGTTCACCTCCTGCCCGGCCAGCGCGATGATCGGGCTCTGCGCGATGACGCGGCCCTGCGCGACGATCCCGGC